>JAGLXK010000445.1 GCA_023132955.1 Candidatus Heimdallarchaeota archaeon | reverse complement strand
AAAGAAAACTCTAAATTGGGTTATTCTATGTCCAAACCAAAGAAGTATAAAGGTGAAACTATCTATGATTATGTTCCCGACTATTATCCAACTACAAATGTAGACAATCCTGTTTTTACAAAACTACCTCCGGGAAGAAAGGATTCAAGGATGAAAGATGTTGAAAGAGAACTTGTACAATATTGGGAAATTATCCACCCAATGGTGAGAGAATATCTAATCACAGTGGTTAGATATATGAATGAGTTTGGAGAAGGATCTGAGGATCTCGAACATCTAAGAAGATCTTTAGATTTGGAATTAACAAACTCATCAGAGTTGTCTGAAGAAAACAGACAACTGAAAGCTCAAATTTCTGACTTAGTAGTTGATAAGAAATCTTTGAATGAGAAAGTAAATGATCTTTTAGATGCAAGACCACAAGCATCCGCAGAGGAAATCAATGCCATGAAACTTCTTGTTTCATCACAAACAGATTTATCAGTAGCTGATATTGATGAGAAAATGAGAAAAGCAGTTCAAGAAGTCAGAGAAAGCGTAGAGATGAAAAAAGCAAATGAGGATCGAGCTAAGATGAAAAAGGAACTTGAGGAAGCGAAAGTGCACTTTGAGATAACTCAAACTGAAGTAGGTACAACATTTCAGAAGAAACTACTAGAAGCTCAGAGTAGAATAGATGAACTAGATGAGGAATTAGCTCAGTATAAAGAGTAATGAGGATGAATAATTTGCGCAAATGGAATTTTAAAGTAGTTTTAGCAGGACCAGGAGCAGTTGGTAAGACCTCTATTCGAGAAAGATATATGGGAAAGGGGTTTGAGACCAGTTATCTCAAAACTATTGGTGCTGATTTCGCAAGTAAAAAAATACAAAAAGATGAAGACTTGATTACATTTCAAATCTGGGATTTAGCTGGTCAAGACAGCTATCAAGTTGTTCGAAGTACCTTCTATAAGGGGGCCATAGCAGGAATTCTCGTTTTTGATTGTCAAGATCCCACTACAATGACCAATCTAAAAGAATGGTTAGATGAAGCTATCAAAGGGTCAAATAATGGTATTCTTGTTTATATTGTCATTGCCAACAAAATCGACTTAGAAGAAGAGAGACGAGTTTCTCGTGATATGGCTTTAGAGTTTTGTAATCGTATGAAAACTGAAACAGGTATTCGGTTTTATTATAGTGAAACCAGTGCTTTAACTGGACAAAACATACAGGAAACTTTTGAATTTCTTGCTGACAAATTACTTGAAGTTAACAACATAAAAGATGCAATGCCTTTTGCAAAAACTAATGGTATCATTGATCTTGATGATTATGATGAAACCCCAAAAGAGGTTTCAACTGTTTCAGTTTCTTCAGATTCAGTTTCTCGAGATGAATTCACTGAACTTCAGGACAGAATACAAACAATTGAAGAGAGATTAAATACTATTCAAACAATAATTAAGAAAATAGTTGAAAAAATTCAAGAAGAGGAGTAGAGTTTTACACTCTATATAACAATCTTTTTTCCACAGTCAGTACAAAATTCTGCTCCGTCTATCATTAATGCAGAACAAGCTGGACATCTTTCTTCTCTTTCACCACTAAAATGTCTTGATTCAGTTTCTTTACTATTTTTCTTTTTACTTTCTGTTTGAGAGGAAGAATATTTGCCCTTTATCCAACTTAGGCTTGGTGGTTCCACATATTCTTTGATCAAACCTTCATAGTAGTGAATTCCATTTATATCCACAAAACTTCCAACAACTACGCTAACTGAAAAGAAGAGGAAGACTAAGCTACAGATAGCATAGTCTGAACCTGAAACTGCTGAGTCAACAGCTGGTGAAAAAATGCTAAGAAAAATCTTAGAGAATGAATTTAATCCTGCAGTAAATATTGAAGCTGGTACCAAGAAGGATATCAACCCACTTTGAATAATACGTTTCAGGCTATATTTTGGAAATTGGAAAGCATCCAAAAAACTCTGAAAAACGCTAGATTCTCGAAGAGATGATAGTATTTTAGCTATTCTGAATATGGGTGATATAATAGAGAGAACTATTGCTGTTAATAAGAAGGGCAAGTAGATAGCTACATTCTGATTTGATCCTTGGGAGATTCTTTGAAATATCTCAACAAATGTTATTGATATGGCACCAATAGTAACTATTTGAATTAGATAAATTAGACCATAGGTAAATATGTTTGAATTCTTAGTTTCTGAACTACTATCTTTCCAATTCCCTATAGTTTTTGCAATTCTACTATTAAATACACAAATCAGAAATGTAATTGCAAAAAATGAAAGAATCGTAAACAACAATGATGACCATGAAATTGGAAGAATACCAAGCACCAATAACAGTGATAGATTAATAAAAATAATCAACGCTAATGAGGTTAAAACACCTAAAGTCCCAATGAGACACATCTCTCCAAGGGATAGGTTTTTGAAAAACCTTAGTTGTAATTTAGGAGGTTTGAAGTTATCGCTATAACTTATTTGTCCCTTCATCCTCAATGGTACAAGTGAATCGGAAACATTCCATGCAAATTGAGTTGAATCTAGCACATAATCTCCGCTCTCTGTTTTAGTTTCTATTGGTTCATCTTTAAAAGAAGGTCGAGATGTGGGGTTGTTTGATGGAAAATCGTACGGTGATTCAGTAGTTGGTGCAACTTTTGCTATTTGTGTTTCTAACTCTGTTCCGCAAATAGGACAAAAAACTACTTTTGTCGGGAATGTAGAGTAACATATGGGACATTTCTTATCAGAAATAATACTCACCTATAGTTACATCTAGTATTTTCTTTATATAACTGGGCAATACGTAGGTATTTTTAGAGAAAATCTTTGTCATAAAAAACTCCTTAAAACAATGGTTTCGAGCATTCATTCCCATTAAGCAATTTCGACTAGTTTAAATATTTCGAAGGTTGATAATAAATTGGTTATAAGACATGAGTGAATCCCCAAAAGAAAAACCTCAAACTCTTTCTGGTTATGTTTCTTTAGTAAAAAAAATAGAGAATATAATCAACCAAATTACAGAAAACGAAGAATTAACTACAACAGAGGAGGAGGATTCACTTGAGCAGCAAGATTCAGAAATTGTAACTGAAAAAGAATCAGCAGTAGAAGCAGTAACAAATGTCGAAAAACAAACCTTACAATTAGAAGAAAGTATTACAAAAGTTGCAGATGAAGAAAAAAAAGAAGTTCAAGCTGAAAGGCTTCCAGATTTAGTGAAGATCGAGAAAGAATTGGGAGAGTTATATCCTGGAGCAGAAGTTCAAGTTACAGACTTTTACTATGCAAAAGATGAATTGCCTGATGATGAGATCAAAAAAAGGATTATGAGTAAAATCCCTTCAATAGAATCAATAGACATCAAAAATAAGGAAAATTATGGTTTCCCATTTGTACTCTGTAAACTCGAAGGACATTATGAAGCAATAATTCCTATTAATCTAGAGAATATCAGTTTGCCAACAATTCAACATGGTGTGAATAGACAATTTAAACTTCTTTTTGCAGGGACTGAAGAGGTTCTAGAGTTAACTCCAAGTGAAAACGAGATATGGAATCAATCTTTTAATCGGTTCCAGATTAAGCTAACTCAACTTCTGAATACGAAAGTAAAAAGTAACCTGAGCAAGAAACCATACAAGATGAAACTCATCAATTTGGATTCTATTCTGATTAAAGACTTTATCAATGAATATCATAAGAAACTGAAAAATCTGCAGAATTATCAAGATGATATTCTGGTGCACTTAAAAGAGTTAATTGGAATAGTAGAAAAACGAGAGGGTATTTGGAAAAACACAGATGATTTCAGTAAAACTAAGAAAATACTTAAGCTGCAAATGATAGATTTTGAAAAGAAGCAAAAGAATCTGAGTAAAGAAACACAGATAGAATTTTTTAAACTTAAAAAAACACAACGAAGGTTGGATGCTAGAACAAAGAAATTCAAGCTAGATGAGAAAAGAAACAAGACAATAACAAGGGAAGAGAAAGAAGCATTAATCAACGATGTTAGAAAGTTCCAGAGAAAGAAAGTAGAAATACAAAAGAAAATAGAGCATGCAAAGAAGATAGATGAAACGTTGAGGGAATGGATAGAAATTCTAACTAGCTTGGAATTGGAACAAGCAAATGCAAAGTTTTTGGAAACTTTCTCAGAAGATTTTTCAAAAAACATCTTAGAGTTGCTAGAACATGAAAATCTAGAAGAGTTTCTTGAAAAAGCAACTATTGAAAGTGCAGATTTCTCAAATATTACTCTACATGTCCTGTATATTCCAACACTAATCTATACTTTTAAAGCAAAGCAAGGCAGTCAAAAAATAGAAGGAAAAATACTCTATCTTGCTCCAGCACAAGAAACTATTTTTCTCAAACCTCCAGTAGCTTAAAACAAGAACGTTTGTTGTTAAATAAAATAATATGTCTTTGAACAAGTTTATTAGTGTTTAATTGTCTAAAAGAGACAGATGACTGAAGAAATTGTTGTTTGTGAGAATTTATCAAAACGGTTTATAGTAGGGAATAGTGTTGTAAAAGCTGTAAACGGAGTGGATTTGACATTTCATAGAGAAGAATTTACTTCAGTTGTTGGACCAAGCGGAAGTGGAAAAACAACTCTGTTAAATCTAATTGGAACGTTGGAAATTCCAACTACTGGAAAGATAATAGTGAATGGAACAGATTTAAGTCATTTTTCTCCAGCAGATTTGACAGAGTTTAGAAGAAAGAATCTAGGATTTGTTTTTCAATTTTTTAATCTAATTGAAGGGTTAACAGGAAAGGAAAATGTGGAATTGCCAATGATTTTTGATGGAGTTCCATATGAAGAAAGAAAAAGAAGAGTGGACAACATATTCAAGGAATTTGAAATAGTACATTTACAGAATAAGTTCCCAGAAGAATTAAGTTCAGGAGAAAGACAAAGAGTAGCTATTATGCGAGCGTTAATCAACGAGCCTATTTTGCTTCTAGCAGATGAGCCAACAGGAAATCTAGACACAAATACAGGACAAACAGTACTGGAGTTGTTCAAGCAACTCAATGAGGAGAGAGGGACATCAATAGCATTAGTAACACATGATCTATCAGCAGCAAAAAGAGCAAAAAGAATCTTACATATGCATGATGGAAAAATAACTTTTGACCAACAAAACTTGGATGAAGAACCAAAAGGATTGAAAGAATAAGCAAAACGTAGTAGAAGCCAAAAAGAGAGGGCGAGGGAGCAGAAAAGACCAATTTTGAGAAATAACCCGAAACTTTCCTTACTTATATAGATTTCCCCTAGTTTCTTCATAAGACTTAAAAATGCATAAACTGGCCATAAATATAATTAGTGACTCACTAATACTCTTATGAGTATAAACTTCGCGGAGAAAAATATATGTCATTAAAAGGATTCATAATTAGAAGAACCATATATATTGTTCCGGTTATGCTTGGAATTACTTTGATGAATTTCACTCTAATCAATGTCAGCCCAGGAGATCCAGTTATAGTTAGAATTGGATTGCTTCAATGTAATAGTCCAGAGTGTTATAATAATGCATACAATCGAGAAGCAGTAGAAATGGGGCTTTTAGGACAAGATTATTACACAATCCCATGGTTCAATCGATATGTAGATTTTGTTAATGATTTGCTTCATTTTAACCTAGGAAAATCTTGGTACTATACGCAAGCGGGTGAAGGTATACCTATTGCGCAGATTATAAAAGAACGAGCAGTATATACAGTTGTACTCAATGTACTGTCGTTTTTCTTCTCGCTATTACTCGCAACAGCAATAGGTGTAGTTTCAGCAACAAGGCAAAACTCTTTCTGGGATAGGTCGTTAACGGTCGCAATGCTGCTAGGGTATTCAATGCCTCTGTTCTGGCTAGCTAAACTCTTGATGCTATTATCGTTTCAATTATTCAATTTTACAGGAGTAGCCAATAAAGAAGCATTCAAGAAACCACTGTTTCTGAATCCAAACTTCTATAAATATCTGATATTGCCAACACTGGCGCTAACACTAGGTGGACTGGTATTTATGGCAAGATTGGTAAGATCACAGCTACTAGAGATTCTAAGACAAGATTATATAACGACAGCGAAAGCAAAAGGACTGGATAACAGAGCAGTAATTTACAAGCACGCATTCAGAAATGGATTGCTACCAATAGTAACAATAATTGGTAACTCTTTACCAGGATTACTAGCGGGATCAGTAATGATAGAAGCGGTGTTTGGTTGGCCTGGGCTAGGTACAGTCTTCCTTGAAGGAGCGCTTTTCAGAGACTATCCCATGATGATGGCTACGAACACGATTTTTCCATTGTTATTCCTTGTAGCGCGTCTTCTGACGGACATCACGTACGTTTTCATCGACCCGAGGATTAAATATTAAGGTGTGATTTACATATGGCAACAGCAGAACAAGAACAAACAGGTGAATTTCTGTTAGACGAAAAAACACTTCGAGAAATTGAAACCATGAAAGGAGCTGGTCAATGGTCTATTGTCTGGCGACGTATTAAGAAAGACAAAATGGGTATGCTTGGTCTTTACATCGTCCTTTTCTTGATTTTAATGGCTTTTGCATCTTGGATTTTACTTGGGTTTGACAACTGGCTTACTGAGCAAGGTGTACTTTGGGGAAATCCCTATAATGAATATAGTCGTAATAACCTCTTTATTGAGTTATGGTTACCTGGAATGCCTAAGGACAGTCCCATAGTGTTATTCCAACATCCTAGGCACCATTTCGCAGAATTAGCTAAGCTTCCCCCATCATTTGCACATCCTTTTGGTACTGATGGAACTGGTCATGATATGCTATCTCGAGTTTTCTTTGGAGCAACAGTCTCCTTAGCTCTTGGTTTCATTGGTCAAATGACCACGGTTATCATTGGTACATTTTTAGGATCTATTGCGGGATTCTACGGTGGAGTTATTGATGAAATCCTACAAAGGGTTATAGAAATACTTTACTCAATGCCAGGCTTCATACTGATGATATTCATTATAGTGCTCTTTGAGGACGTGAATATACCGGGAGGTCGGTACGCAGTAGTGGTGATATTCTTCTCACTCATTGGTTGGGGTGGAACAGCACTCATTGTACGGTCAAACTTCTTCTCGTTGAAGCAACAAGACTTCGTTGAAGCGGAACGTGCACTCGGGGCGAGTGATATGAGAATTATTTTCAAGCATATCCTACCGAACTCGTTGGCACCTCTAATCATTATCGTAACGCTAGGGATTGCAAATACAATCTTCCTATTCGCAGCATTAGCCTTCTTCGGTTTCGGAGATCCAAATGCTGTAAGCTGGGGAGACGATTTGAATAAATGGCAAAATGAGTTGTTATATTATCCATGGATGCCGATGTTTCCGGCGTTGTTCATCTTCTTTACGGTGCTAGGTTTCAACTTACTCGGTGACGCTTTAAGGGATGCTCTCGATCCAAGACTGAAGGATTAACACCTTCTTTCAACTCTTTTTCTTCTTTTCATTTACTTTCTTGCAAATAAACTGCAATTTTTTTTTTCATCCTTTATTAATCAAAGTTGTCATTATCTTTTTGATGTGCTTTGTCTGTTACACATCGGAGTCATAAATCTTGTAGATTGGGTGAAGACTAAAAACTGGGAGGGAGACTCACCATCTACTTGAAAGAAGAAGCACTAGTTATTCCTCTCCAGCTGTAACCTAACTGCACAAAAATTCTATTAGGTATTTAAATCAAATTCCATATATATTTTTGAGGAAAAAATGACTACTATCGTTGACTCAGTGCACTTACAACCCCTTGAAAAGACTATCCGTGAATTGCAAACCCCACTCTTTCTAATTAATGGGAAATTGGAGCGCATAGATTGGAGCCAAGACCTACGCCATATCTTCAGATTTATTGAGATTATTTCTGATTTAGCCAAGAGATCTATACCTGAAAATATCTTTGCGGAAGCATTCATCCAATTCCAATATTTAAGTGATTTATTGCTGGCAAGTCACTCAGGTGACAATAGCTTCAACAACGATGATATGTTAGCTTATTTTCTTGCTCTTCTTGATAATACCTTAGCTTATTATGGTAGAGAATTACAACAAAAATTGTTGCACAGAATCTTACGATTTTGGGGTGTTGACAGAGACATAGGTGTTTACGCTAGAAAAGTCACACAAGCAAAAGAAATTCTAGAAAACGCCAAATTATTGCGCAATGATAGCGAAAATGCTACTGATGAGCTGCATGCAAAAGTCTAGCTCCTAGCAAAATACTTGAAACAGATTCTCCCACAGGCTAGTGAGGAGCTAGATGTAGTGTTGAAAGAAATCACTAAACTTATCCGAAAGAAAATTATTCCATTTGCAAGTATAAGTACTGCTGCACTAACAATGATAGTAGCTTTTTTCCCTTTCTATTTAGACTATCCAGCAGTGAAACTTTATATCATGCTTCACTTGCAAGAGGAACTAAATGTACACCTCCCAACATTAAGAAAAGATGTAATAAGATTTAGAAAAAAACTACAAAAAGCTGGTATTCCAAAAAAATGAACAGTCCTTAACATTCTTGTGGTTTTCATCATCTAATAGAAACTTCGTCTAAATCCATTTCTGGATGTTTTTACCCAGCTTGTGGATATATTTTAATAGGCTCTTGAAATCTTGAGTAAAAATAGGCAAACTTATAAAAGTTAGAATAACAAAATCAACCAAGTAATTTAAGATTATTAGCTAATAATGTAAAAAGTGATTTTATGAGTAGACCATCAGAAGACATATTGTTGGAGATAAACGGTTTGCGTACGTACTTTTTTACGGAAGAGGGTGTAGTTAAAGCAATAGAATCAGTTGATCTTGAGGTATATAAGTCAGAAACTCTTGGACTAGTAGGTGAGTCAGGATCAGGTAAATCAGTTACAGCTTTATCTATATTAGGTATTGTTCCAGATCCGCCAGGTAAGATACTTGATGGGGAGGTAATTTTCCACGGACAAGATCTTCGCAAACTTAGTGATTCAGATATGCGTAAAATAAGAGGTAACCAGATAGCAATGATTTTCCAGGACCCAATGACATCTCTAAATCCCGTCTTCACAGTAGGAGACCAAATTAGCGAAGCCATTATGCTTCACCAAAAAGTTACTAAGAAAGAAGCAAAAGAAAAGGCAATTAAAATCATGTCTCTTGTAGGTATTCCAAGTGCAGATGAACGGGTAGATAATTATCCATTTGAGTTCTCTGGCGGAATGCGTCAACGTGTCATGATTGCTATGTCTTTAAGTTGTAATCCTGAACTCTTGATTGCTGACGAACCTTCAACTAGTTTAGATGTGACCATTCAAGCTCAGATCCTTGAATTGCTCAAAGCTACAAGTGAAGAGTTCGACATGAGTATCATACTTATCACACATGATATGGGTGTTATTGCCGAGATGTGCGATAGAGTCGCTGTCATGTATGCCGGTTTTATTTGTGAGATTGGTGATATCATGATTATCTTCAAATCCCCTTATCACCCCTATACTCGTGGTTTATTAGGTGCGATACCTCGTCCTGATGCAGCTCGTGATGATTTAACGATTATTCGCGGAGCTATTCCCAATCTTATTAATCCTCCCTCTGCTTGTCGATTCCACCCACGTTGTGATTATTACATGTTGGGTCTTTGTGAAAGTATCCTACCAGAATTAGTTGAAATAGAACCTGGACATTCAGTTCGATGCCATCTTTATACTGACGAAGGTAAAACTTGGATGGCTGAAAAAGGAGACAAACGCGTTATTGGTACTGTACCAAAAAGTATTGTAAGTGAGGTGAAAAAATGAGTAGTGCAGATTCTTTTATTGATAGACTTCATGATAAACAACAGAAAAGAGGTTTACTTGCAGATCGTATTCGAACTAAGGAGATGGGAGAAGACGTTATTCTGGAAATAGAAAATCTGAAGAAATTCTTTGACATTCCAGTTCCCTTTGAAACTACATGGTTTATGATAGCTTTCGTAGCAGCAATCGTAGTATTTGCTTTTGAACAAGTAATTGGGCTCATTATTATTGGAGCTATTGTTGTTCTCTACTTTGCTTTACCATATGTTCCTCCTTTCAATAAGCGACCTCGAGTAGCGCATCTGAAAGCTGTTGATGGTATTAGCCTTCAGATTAGAAAAGGAAAGATTGTTGGTTTAGTTGGTGAATCTGGTTGCGGAAAAAGTACAGCCGCAAAAACAATCATAAGGTTACACGAACCTACTGAAGGGGCTGTTTATTTCAAAGGTATTGACATCAATCGTTTAACTTCTGATGAAATGAAGGAGATTCGAAGACATTTACAAATAGTATTTCAAGACCCTTATGCTTCATTAAATCCAAGAGCTACAGCTCACGATATCATTATCGAACCATTTGACATTCATGGAGTTGCATCTGGTGACGAAGCTAGTTACAGAGTTTTAACTCTTCTAAAGGATGTAGGTCTTGCCCCTCACCATGCATACCGTTATCCTCACGAATTCAGTGGTGGTCAAAGGCAAAGACTAGGTATCGCAAGAGCATTAGCCTTAGAACCAGATTTCATTGTGATGGACGAACCAGTATCTAACCTTGATGTATCAGTCCGTGCAGCTATTATCCAACTGATTTTACATTTGCAGAAAAAAATGGGATTAACCTATCTCTTTATTGCTCACGATCTTTCACTCGTTAAGATTCTTTGTGATGAAGTAAACGTCATGTATCTCGGTAAAATCATGGAAGCAGGAACCAGTGATGAAATCTTTGAATCAATGATGCATCCTTATACTAAAGCCTTGATTTCAGCAGTACCAATTGCTGATCCTACCAAACGCTCAAAGAAAATCTTCTTGACTGGAGATATTCCAACTCCTATTAATCCACCTCCAGGTTGCAAATTCCAAACACGCTGTCCTTTAGTATCGGATATTTGCCGTGTTGATGACCCACCAGCCAAATGGTACACTGCATCGCATGTTGCATTTTGCCACAATATTGAAGGTGGAGAAGACAGCCCTGATTCATTTACTCAGTAAGCTTTTTCCTTTCCCTCTTTTTCTTTTTGTCATTTAAGCTTTAACAAGATTTATTTAGCTAGGTAATGGTGTATTATTTGTTATTGTTTACACAGATTAGTAATGTGAGGAAATAAAATGAGTAGAGTAAATCTTGAATCAGCTCAAAACAATATTGAGAGGTTAACTGCAAACCTCGACGAATTGCAACAGGTTTTAGCTAGCAAAAAAGAAGAGATTACCGGGAAGATTAGAGAACTTACGGAAGAACTTTCCTCCTTTTTCAAAGAAGCCGATGAAATCAATCAAACTATTAATTCAGGAGAAGAAAAGAAAAGTCAAAGCTCGAATCACTTGGATCAACTCAAAAATGAATTACAAGAGCTAAATCATAGAAGAGATGTTCTTCAGTCTGAAGTCACTAGTAAACAAAGAGATATTGAGCAGTTATCAGCTTTAATTTTGGAAAGAGAAAAAGTCAGTACTGAAGTCAATCTTCAAGTTGATTCCTTAAAAGAAAGAGTTGCGAATTTAAAACGCAAAATCGAAGAATTTGATGTGTTAACAGATGCATTAAATGAAGAAACTAAAGAACAAATAAGAACTAGAGAGATTAAAAACGCTGAACTTGAAAACAATTTTAATCGAGTACTTTCCCGTTCTAAATCTTTACAATATTTAGTGAAGAATGATATTGTTACTTTACCAGAAATACAGGTTTTACGTAGTTTGAATACACCTGGAGTAGATAATGCTGAAAATCTTAAGAAAACCTCTGGTGTTTCTGATGACGTTATTCGTAAAATTCTCCAAGACTTAGCTCGAAGAGAAATTATTGAATATGATCCTGCCTCTGGAAGGTTCAAATTGCTCTCAAGTATTGATATTTAGGTGATTATGATGTCAGAAGAAAAACTAACAAATTTACTTGAAGAGATTAAGAGAGATATTGAGGAATTATCCTCTCGTGTTTCAGCTACTATTTCCACTTCTAAAATGACACTAGATTCCACAATAGATGATGTGAGAGTCATTCCAGACTATATTGTTTCATTAAAAAATTCTTTGCATGGACTGAAGGAGAACAACGAACAACTAGAAGAGAAGGATATGCATACACAACAATCAATCGAAACTACCACAACTGAAATAGAAATCAATATTGTTAAGAAAAGTGAACTGGAATTGACGGAAAGCAGCAAGAGACAATACAAAGAAGAAATTGAACACAAAATTATTGATCTTCAACAGAAGATTAGTCAACTGGAATCAGAACATAACCAATTTAGTTCTGATGTCAAAGGTAAAGAGCTAATTTATACTCAACTTCAAACTCAATCGAAGGAAACTGTTGATGCATTGGATCATAAAATAGCTGAAGCAACTGCTAGGTTAGCACAAGTAGAAAATGAAAATAAACTGATTGTGTATCTGATGGATGCTGGTCTAATGGATGTTCCTGAAGCAGAGGTTGTTGCAACAATTGCATCTCGTCCTGAAGGTCTTAAGCTAGCTGAGATTAAGGAAAAGGTCAACATGCCTCCTGTTAGAGTTCAACCTACAATCAACAATCTGTTAGAATCTGTTATAGAATATGACGCATTGAGTGATTCTTACAAAATACTTGATGTTATAAAGAAAGAACTAGAATAAAAATAAGTTTTTTAATCTATTTTTTTCTTTAATTTTTATAAGCCTCTAGTTAAACTTGCACCCAACTTCCCGTATTTTTGTGAATATATAATACGTAATTTTAATGTTATATCACAATGGTTTTAAATAAAATTTAGATTAGCAGATTAACCCGTATATGAAATACGCATAGAGGTCATATATATGTCAGATTATGTTGAACGTGTTTATGAACATGTAGTTGAGAAAAATCAAGCTCAACCAGAGTTCCATCAAGCAGTAAAGGAAGTTCTCGACAGTATAAAACCTGTCTTTGAGAAAGAACCAAAATTCGAGAGACACAAGATTCTTGAAAGAATTACAGAACCAGAAAGAGTGATTATCTTCAGAGTTCCATGGGTTGGTGACAATGGTGAGATACAGGTCAACAGAGGTATGAGAGTTCAATTCAATTCAGCAATTGGTCCATACAAAGGTGGTCTTCGTTTTCATCCAAGTGTTAATTTAGGTATCATTAAATTTTTAGGTTTTGAACAAATTTTCAAAAACTCACTAACCGGTTTATCTATGGGGGGCGGAAAAGGCGGCTCAGATTTTGATCCCAAAGGTAAATCAGATAATGAAGTAATGAGATTCTGCCAATCTTTCATGACAGAATTGTATCGACATATTGGCGGAAGAATGGATGTTCCAGCTGGAGATATTGGTGTTGGTGCTCGTGAGATTGGTTATCTTTATGGACAGTGGAAGAAGATCACTCAGCGATTTGAGCCGGTATTAACTGGTAAATCATTAGAATATGGTGGTTCTCTTGTTAGACCTGAAGCTACAGGATATGGTTCAGTTTATTTTGCTCAAGAAATGCTTAAAACTAGAAATGATGACCTAAAAGGAAAAACTTGTCTTGTTTCCGGTTCTGGTAATGTAGCTCAATATACAACAGAGAAACTTTTGGACTTTGGTGGTAAAGTTGTTACTCTCTCAGATTCAAGTGGTTATATTCATGATCCAGAGGGTATAACAAGAGAAAAACTAGCATATGTTCTTGAACTCAAGAATGTTAGAAGAGGACGTATAAAGGAATACGCAGAAGAATTTGGTGTTGAATACTATCCTGGTGGTCAACCATGGGAGATTCCAGCTGAAGTTGCTTTTCCAAGTGCTACACAAAACGAAATCGACGGTGATGAAGCTAAAACTCTTGTTGATAACGGATGTTTTGCTGTATGCGAAGGAGCAAACATGCCTTCCACTATAGAAGCAATTGATGTTTTCCTTGAGAACAAAGTTTTGTTTGGTCCAGGTAAAGCTGCAAACGCTGGTGGCGTATCAACATCTGGTTTAGAAATGGCTCAAAATTTCAGTTTTGATTCTTGGGACAGAGAAAAAGTTGATCAGCGATTACACAAAATTATGGTTAATATTCATAAGACAGCTTATGAAGCTTCAAAAGAATATGGAGAACCCGGTAACTATGTTCTAGGTGCAAATATCGCTGGTTTCAAGAAAGTAGCCAATGCAATGATTTTACATGGTCACTGGTAAAAACTAAATTTCGATGGATTATCCATCGATAATTTTTCTTATTTTTCAGGTTTTAATATTATTCCTTCTCGTTTTTGAGCATCTATTCTGACTGTTAAAGGGTTTTTCAACTCAATGTGTCTTACAAATTTCAAATCAGTTTTAGATTTTTGTTTATTTATCCAATCCCAATCTATCTTATGATGCTCAGATTTGTGCTTAATATGGAAATACCCAATATTAGCTGATACAATATTATGGAAGAAATGAGCACCTTGAGAAAAATCAATTGAGAAACCTTCTAGAGATGTCTCAATTATAGTTCTCGCCCCATTAATATTGCTCCATTTAGCAGGGATTCCTAAAAATCTATCAGCAGTTCCCCATCTACCAAAACCAATTAACAAATAGGGGCGATTCTTTTTAGTTAATTGGGAATTTAGTAAATCTATTTCTTCAACAATTTCTAGAGTTTTGGTCTTATCAAACATCCCTGCTTTAACATAAACAATATCCTTGATATCCGATCGGAGAAGATTTCCTGACACATGCGAAGAAAATGCTAAGATTTGATTAACATCTACAACCTCAAAATCATCCAATAAAAGAGCTTCTTGTTGTAAGAATGGTCTTATTTGCAATATATAGAATTGATCTTTTTCGCTCTTCGAATTACTGAAGTTTCCAGCAAACTCAATTTCTATTGAAGAACCTAGAGCTCTTTCACCAATAGATAAAATTCTAGTTACCAATCTTGCTAAAGGTGTAGTTTCAAATTTTAATTGCTGATTGAATGTTATAACAGGGGATCCTTTGCCAAAGAAACCTTCTTCTAAAGATTCTGTATTGAAATTATAATTATCTGCGATTTTAGATAAGGTTCCCTCTTTAATGGCATCTCCAAGGTGTAAGCGTTTGATATATGGATCATCATCTAGAATATCAAATTCAGTTTTTGTTAAATCAACACAGTAATAGTTTTTCTGGCTTAGATTTAATAATAAATCAGGTGTTGAGTAGTAATTTAGTTTAGGATATTTTGGACAAAACCGCACAGAAAATTCCCCATCAACAATTGTTTTACCAAGCCCTAGAGCTAGATGTGCAATTCTATCTTCAGGTTTCATATAGTCTCCAAATGGGTAATAATTATATGACGCTGCAGTTCCAGAGAAATCTGGATAATAATGTTTGTGTCTTTCTTTTCCTACTACTTTTTGTATAACAACAGCCATTTTCGATTCTTCAACAGTCTGTTGAATGGTTTCGACATATGATTTTGCAAGTTTTAAGAATTGAGATGCATAAACAAGTTTTATAGCTGTACATAGTTTCTCAAGCTTTTCCTTCCTACTTCCATGATTATTGGGAATCATGTATGTATCGAATATACCTGCAAATGGTTGATACGCGGAATCTTCTAGAAGACTTGATGAACGAACAGCTAAAGGACCATCTAAATCTTTGAGAATAAACGCTAAATCATTTCTTAGACTCCTTGATAGTTTGCTATTAACGAAGCTCTTCTTTATTTCAGAATCTGGAACATCTGATAAAGCGAATTCATATAGATTATTATCTTCCATAAACTTATCATATTCATCAGTACCAATAACAATGGTTTTTGGAATTTCGATATTTATAGTAGGAAATTCATCTTTAATCATTAAAGAGTTAAGGAGGAACATCAAGAAAGCAATACCCCTTCCTTTTCCTCCTAATGAACCGGGTCGCAATCTTAGATAAAGAGTCTCAGGATGATAATTATCTCGAGAGAAATCATTAATAACACCTCTTGTTTTTTCTATTACAATATTATCTATTGTTTTAATTAGAAAGTCTCTAAGCTCAATTTCAGTAAATTCAGAAACTTTCCGAGGTTTCAATGTTTCAGCAATTTCGAATTCGCCTCTTGCACGTAACCAGTTAGAGAAATGATCACTTTTTCCATGATAAACTAAGGAATTTAAAGGTACTTCAGAAAGTTGCTTGTAAAAGGTAACGACATCAGTAGCATGACCGTAAATATTGCCATCCTGATCTTTAAATATGAACTCTCCAAATCCAACATATTCAAGAAGCCATTTCCGAAGATCCCACAGCATACCATGTGACCGTTTATGAATGAAATAACAGTTCATCTCTTCGGCTTGTTCTCGATAAAAGTCTTTACTTGATTGTAGAACAATAGGTAAGTTGGGAAAATCTTTTTTTATTCTCTCTGCAAAGAGAAATCCAGCATTTTTGTTGAGTTCTCCATCAAGTGGAAACTCGATATCTGAAATAACGCCCATTACGTATTCTTTATAGCGTTCATAATATGAAACGGCTTCTTCATAATTCTCTGCAAGCAGAATTTTTGGTCTTACTCGCATCTTGAGTAAATCCTGAAAATCATTTGTACCTTCAAGAATTAACCGATGAGTTTGTCTCATAATTTCTCCATAAAATTCTGGAAGCATTAGAGAATAGAACCTAATTGAATCATCAACGAAGATAAAAACTCTTACATTACCAGCATCTGTATCGAAATCTGCATTAAATCTATCCTCAAGATGTTTGATAATAGCAATGAAAATCTTACTGTCTCCATTCCAAACAAAGACTCTATCTATACCTTTTCGTTTACTAAATTCAGGAAGATACTTGATTTCTACAACACTATTTAATAGTAGAATTACAGGAATATCTTGGATTTCTTTAACATTTGCTCCAAAAGAAAAAGCATCCATATCGCCTAATCGTCTCATAGTAATAACTAAATCAAACTTTTTCTTTTCTAGCATATCCAAGGCTTCATTAGCAGAAGATACACGAGTAATTCTTGGTAGAGTTCGAAGATTGAGATTTTGAAATTCTTCATAAATTTGATCAGATAATCGACCATCCTCTTCGAGCATAAAACTATCATAAATACTAGAAACGAGAAGGACATTTTTCATTCTTCTTTTCATAAGTTCATGAAAGATTTTGTATTTTGGTTTATATTCTAGAAAGAAGCTAGCTGCTTCTTGATCAGTAGTCAATTTATCACATCCTGAGAACTTCTTAACAGACAGTTAGACATAACATCATATGACATTTAAATATGTTGAAGTTCAATCTTTAAAAAAGAAAAAAAGTGAAAAAATGGCAATTTACTTTATTTTGCCACCATTTCATTAGCTTCTTGACCTGTTGTTTTTATGAAAAGTGTACTAATAAAAGCAGCAATAAAGAATACAACAGAATATAGGAATAGGAAGTTTACACCAATGGCATCAAATAGAGCACCTGCTAGTACAGGAGAAGTAATCGCTGCTAAAGCTGAGAAGAAATAATATATTCCTGTATAAGTTCCTAATCGAGAAGGTCCTGCAAGTTCCCAAACTATGACTATACTGTTGACGTTTACAAAAGCCCAGAACATTCCACCAAAGAAGAGGAGGAGACCATCTATTATAATTTCCCAAGTCCAACTAAATGGTAGGAAATCAACTATTGTTCGTAATCCAGGTATCGGCACTACGGAGAATATAACAAGTGGAATCATGGTCAATACTAAACCAACTAGTCCTATGAGAATAGTTCTTTTTCGACCAATTCTTTTTGCAATTAGTCCTGCTGGTAATGCAAACAAGATGAAAGTTAAAGAGTAAACTCCAAGAAGCATACTCGCACTTCCAGGAGAAATATTAAGAAGATCTGGTCGCGTAGCATATGTACTAAACCACGTTTCGATTGCATTGAATCCAAAAAACCATAACAGGATTGCAAAAAGAACAGCTAATAAGCTTCTATCTTTGTCAACAAACATCTGTTTAACTGATTTGAACATACTTATTTTCTCTCTGATTTCAACCTCTTTTCTCTCTTTTTGTTCCCTTATGCTAAAAATTAACACAACTAAACAAAGTACCATTAGTATTGAGACTATTACAAAGGAGAGTATTGGATTCGCATCATGAATTGCGCCCATAACAAACAAACCAATTAAAGCGCCTATACCTCCGAGTAGGTTTATTACTGCATTTCCTCTGCTTCGATAATCCTTGGAAACAAGATCTGGCATCAATGCAACTACTGGTGCTCTGTAAAGAGCCATAGCAATATTGAAACCACCTATAATAACCAATATTAGAACAAGTGAATCTCTAAAAGTTGGAAGTAATCCAAAAAATACTGCTGCAATTGGAATACCGACTAAAATAAAAGGCATCCTTCGCCCCCATTTAGTCCAGATATTATCAGATACTTTCCCAATCCATGGTTGTAAGGTTATTGCTGCAATGTTATCTAAAACCATTATAAAACCAATAATGAGTTTGGGATTGGGTAGATGTCCAAGTAGATCTTCTAGATATAAGGGCATGTAAACATTAAACATTGCCCAAGTTATAGCAGTTGTAAAGAAACCAAGACCGATAACTGCAGTATAAAGGTAAGAAAAACTTTCCCGGTTCCTTGCTTTGCCATAATTTTCTCTAATTCTTGTAAAATACGACATATCCAGAAATTATTTAATTCTATTTAAATATTTTATCAGTGAAAATATTGGATTAATAACCATGGAAATATCTTCTTCATATAGCTTATATGGAAAAAATCAATTGGATGTATATCCTAACCACAATTTGTGAAACTATTATTTTCTCCACTTTAGCTAAATCATTCCAATGATTAGAAGTAAGCAAAAATATTTTTATTACTATGTTTCAATGTAAAGCACACGCAAAGCTATATTGATATAGCTCCTTAGTGGGAAATTTCAAAGTTGATGAAAATGGAACCTAACAATCAAGGAGATGAAGCTCTATTGGAGGAAAATGTTCCAGTTATGTTAGGGAATGTTCCATTAAATGAAAGAGACGCACTAATAGTAGAAATGTATGAGGATGGTCTCTCTACATATGAGATTGCCATAGAACTTGAACTGAACAGGCACACAGTTTCAAAAGTTCTCAAAGAAAATAGAATTGAAACTCGTACAATTGCAGATTATCATAAATTCAAGCACGAAGATATTGGAAATCTTTTTAATCGAGGTAAATCAAAACACGAGATAGCTAAAGAGCTGGGATTGACATATTATACAGTTAGAAAAGTTCTAGAAGATAGAGGTTTCATTCGAAATAGGAAGGATAAAGAAACATTACGTATTGCCAACTATGTCCAAATGAAGAATAGAGGTTATGATAATGAGGTTATATCAATCTATCTTGGATTAAATGATGTGAAGCAACTTAACAAATTAATTCGTAATTCAACTGTAAATGTAACAGCTGTCAGGCAGAAAACAAAGAAAATTGAGAGTCTTCCAGACATTGTTAGAGATAGATTAGAGGGTAAATCCATCCATGATATTTCCATGAAATATAACCTTTACATTCTAGATGTCATTGACATCTTATACGAATTTGGTTTAACGATTGCTAAATACAAAGAAATCTACGTTTATCACAAACAAGGAAAAACAATAGAGGAAATTTCGGAAAAACTAGAGCTCTCTGTTTTTACTGTTAGGAGAGTAATAAATAAATTGAAGGAAATTGAAAAATCTGTTAAACTGGCATTTACACCTAAGCAAATAGCAGAGAAGTTGAATATTACTACTCTAGCAGTAAAAAGAACTATAGAAACCCTTCAGTTAATATGAATTAGTCCTAATATTTACACGTATTTAAAATTATATTTCTATTTTTAGGGAGAATTTGGTGGCTTAAATCTTATATAAAGCTTTTCTCATTTCGAAGAAAGATATCTTAATTTAGTGATTATTGATGTGTGATCATTGTTTAGAACATGGAACAGCTGGAAAATGGTACTTGAATGCTAGAAATTATACTACTGAAGTATTAGATGACATAAACATAGATGAGGAATTTCTCAAAGAGTTTTTACTTGAACAATACAAAACCTTTGAGGCCATGCAAGTAAGGAAGCTGGCAGGATTTAGTGCAGAAGGATTGGGCTACAAAATTAAAATGCCAATTATTGGAAGAATTGTAAAACACTTTGCAGAGAAAATGTTGCATTCAAAAAAACCTAAATTCAATCCCTTTCAAGCTGAAGGCCATATAGGTCAGGTTGTTCCTCTTGATGACGCAATTGCCATTCTGGAAAACTGCGTAGACGAAAATACAATCATCATGAAATATTGCATGTGTAGGTTTATGGCAAGAGCTGAGAAAGAAGCTTGTTGTATCAACTTCGGTGTTATGAGTGACGTAATAGATAAGTTGCCACGTTTTATTCCAGAGCCTGAAGATAGTAAATACAGACTAACAAAAGAAGAAGCTATTGAAAAGTTTACAGAATTCAATAAAAAAGGATACATAGGCACAATCTGGTATGGAGCATTTCCATACATCAATAATCTGTGTGCATGCCAAACACCTGAGTGTGCAGGATTCAGACCTCGAGTAGATTTTGGGATTAATTCTATTTTCAAGGCAGAATATGTTGTACAGAACAATCCAAACAACTGTCAGGGATGTAAGAGATGTTTGACAATGTGTCAGTTTGGAGCTATAAGTTTTAATGAAATTACACAAAGAGTAGAGATTGATCAAGAGAGTTGTTATGGCTGTGGTGTCTGTGTTCATGCGTGTAGATTTGATGCTTTAAGCATTATCGAGAGAAAAGAAGTTCCAATTCTGGTTGGAAAGTATTGAGAGGGGAATATTTTGGGCAAAACGAAAATCAAGATAGATTATACAATATGTGGGGATGGTAATAAAATCGATCCGAGAGAATGTGCCATTTGTATGAAAGTTTGTGATCCAGCCTTATTTCTGATACATCAAACTCTTGAGAAATTCAAAAATGACAACCAATTCAATCCACAGATTTGGAGAATCACGCCGTTATATCCGTCGCTTTGTACACACTGTATGAAATGTGTTGAAGCATGTCCAGAACAAGCAATTACTGTTTCTTGGTAGGAGTATAAGAAAATGACAGAGCAAGGAGTAGATTTAGGAAAATGTTTGGTTATAGGTGGAGCAG
>JAGLXK010000444.1 GCA_023132955.1 Candidatus Heimdallarchaeota archaeon | reverse complement strand
AATATGTACTAACAAAGTTGCATGGTAAAAACCACCTAGATAGTCAGCATCATGAAATAATGCTAGAGCAGTTTCAAATCCACAAGATTCTAAATAGGCTGCACATAACATTGCTTGGTCTTCGCAATCACCCATTGTCCTAAAAGCAGTCTCAACAGGGAATTTGACATAGTCTAGATCAAAGACTTCTTGTCCTACTGTAATGTCTGTGTCATATTCATAGTCAATTTCATCGATACACCACTGAACTACGGAATCAATATCATTTAGTTCATTTCCAGATAAGGCATATCCACTCCAATTAGGAATCCAATCCCAGAAAGTCCAGTAAAAAATATCCAAAGCCAAATATTCTGTTCGATTACCATATTTCAAGCAATCTGCAAGAGCATTAGACACTTCTGGAAACCACGAACCATATAATAAAGCATCTATTTGAGAATCATGCAAAACAATATCTCGACAGAATCTTGTATATTCATTCCAAGAACTATATTCGTCATATGCATTAATCATATAACGATCTTCAAAGTAATATCTCCTAACTGCTTCAGCAAAAACCATATATTGAGCTGGCAAAATCAAATCTCTAATCCAAGTTGCTAACGCATTCCAATGTTGAGACAAAAGATTATATTCTGTTTCTAACATTAAATATTCCGCTTCAAGTTGAGAATACATAATATCGAGTTGATTATAAGTTGCTAACAATATATTATAATCTATTAAAAGGTTGTCAAAGTCGTTTTGTAATGCAACTAAAGCCCCTGTCAATATATCATATTCTACTAACATTTCGTTATAAATTATTATAAAAGCATCAAATTCTGCTATTAACAATCCATAATTGTTTTGCAATATATTATGTTCTGCCAACAATGTATTATAATTACTAAGCAGTATGTTATAACTTGCCTCTAAAATCGCATAAGCTATTACCATGGTGTCAATTTCTTCCTGTAAGTCACTATTTTCTATCACTAAATTATCATAAGCTGTTATTAACAAATTATAGTTTATTAATACTGCAGCATAAAGGTTTTCTAAGGTTTCGTATTCGCTTAGTAGCATATTGTAGCTTGTTAAAAGATTATCATATTCAACTTGAAGTGAATTGTAGTCCGATTGTAATTCTTCATGAGCTAATATTAGGGCATTATGATTTATCATTAAATCATCATAGTCTATTTGTAAATCTCCAAGTTCAGTCTCCAAAATGTTAAAAGCTATTAACAATGCATTATAGTCTGCAAATAAAACATTATAAGCAATTACAAGCACGTCGTGTTCTGCTATTAATAGATTATAGTCACCTTCTAATATGATATATTCCTCTAATAATAAATTATATTCAACAATCATTGTATTGTAATCAAACAACAAAGTATTATAAGTCCCCACTAACACACCATAAGCTTCTTGTAACTCAGTATGTTCCATGACTAATGTTTCATAATTTTCTATCACCATATTATAATTTACCAATAATGCAGAGTAGGTTTCATTTAATATATTATAATCTAACAGTAGTTTATCGAAGAGTTCATCAAGAGTAACATTTCCTTCAATTAGTATGTCATACTTTTCCTGCAACTCAGTATAATTTCCTTCCAAATTATTGTAATCTACTAAGAGATCACTATATTCTCCATTCAATTCTTGAAATTCTGATAGTAGAGTATCATATTGTGCTTGATTATTTTGCGGAATGAAATAACCAGTAAGTACTCCTAAACTTAAAAAAACAACTATCAATGAACTTCCAATAACTATATTTTTATTCATTAAACTCTC
>JAGLXK010000443.1 GCA_023132955.1 Candidatus Heimdallarchaeota archaeon | reverse complement strand
AGTTGTCTTGAAAGTTTCCACCCAAATGGATTGAAGATCACCGAAAAGTCTTTTCGTAAATCTTGAGCAATTTTTGCAGCAGCTGTCATAACATCTTCTGAAATAGCTGCAACGTAAACCTCCGCGGGATGCTTGTAGGAGGGAAACCTGTTTAATTTCTTCAAAATAGAATGAAGCACCGTTTCACCCATTCCTATTCCTGTAGCAGGGATTTTTCCACCACCAAAATTTTCAACAAGTTGATCATATCTTCCTCCTCCTGCGATTGCTCTAGCAACTGAACCTGTTCTGTCTAAAAACTCAAAAATAACTCCAGTGTAGTAGTCCAAACCCCGAGCTATTGACATATCAAATTCACAGTTTTTAAGAACATCAAAAGGTTCTAGATAGGTTAGTAACTCTTCCATATTCTTTATGGCAAGTTTAACCCTATCACCTACTTCAAGAGATTTCAAAGCTACAATGACATCTTGAGGAATTCCTTTGATTAAAGTAAAATCATATACCTTGGAGGTCTGTTCTGCACTAAGACCTATACCCTCTAAAGCTGCTTTAACTTCTCTTTCTTCAATTATCATTAATTCATCAAGATATTGTGCCAAGTTAGATTTTCTCTCTATATCAGGATAGTTCTTCTCCTTTCTTGGATCTTGTTGCCAAATAGTTCGAAATTGCTGTGCAAGAACTTTAGACTCAGAAGATTTGAAACCTTTTTTTATCAAATCAGCTTCAATTGCGTTCTGAACATATTTTCCTTTGGCATCAATAATTCGGATAACTTCTTCCTTCTTTTTGATATCAAGAAATTCCAAATAGCTTTGAAGAAGCTCTCGACTATTAATTACACAAACAAATTCTCCATCTTTTAATCCAGCTGTTTTGATAACGCTTGTTGTTAAAGCAATTATTTCTGCATCTGCTGCGGGATGATTTACACCTATAATATCAGCATTGAGTTGAAAATGTTCCTTCACTCTTCCTCTCTGGGGAGTCTCATCTCTGAAAATCCTAGGGAGACAATACCATCGAATTGGTTTAGGATATCTTTGATGTTGATTGACTATTAATCTAGCTAAAGATGGGGTCATCTCAGGACGAAGAACCAGTTTACGCTTTTCTCTGTCTAGTAATCTATATGTCTCTGTAGCAATATTTTGACCCGATTTGTATTCAATTAGTTTAGCATATTCTAAAATGGGCCCTTCATATAATTCATACCCAAATTGCTTAGATATATTATGCATGGCATCGAATATCACCTTATATTCAGCATAATCCTCTGGATAGAAATCTCTATTTCCTTTTATGCCTTTGAGTATCTCTTTGAGCTCGGAATCCATGATATAATCAGATATAGTTAAAATGAAAAATATTTAACAATTTTGTTCAAGAGAATTTTTAGCTTATTCTTCAATAAACGCGATTTCAAACATAGGTTGTTGGGTTTCAGACCAGAATGTTTGGTTATCAATCATATATTTCACAAGGTAGCTAGTTAAATCTGATTCAGACAAATTAGTTCCTTTCTGAACACGTAAGCCATGAATTTCTTTTATAAATTCAGTTAGAAGTTTCATCAACAGATTAGTTCCTTTGAACTCTTCACTTTTAGTAGTTACTAACCAACAAGAAGTTTGACTATCTGCAGCTGTGATAACTTGTCGTCCTCCAATCCGCATATATTCCAGAACAGATTCATCTTCTGAAGCAAACTTGTATCTAATTACTGGAAATAGCCCTTTGTCAAGAATTTTATCGTTAGCTGTCCTAATACGAGCTTCTACCATACCTTGATCTGTTTTGATGTAAGCGACGAAATAGTCAACTGTTATTCCTGCACTTATCAAATTAGAAATAATGGTATTGGCTAACCAGTCTACTGTTTTGTTGAGATTCTTACCAGTTATAGGGGAAATAGATAGAAAATCAATTGTATGTTCTTCTGATGAGCTTTGGAAAATTTGATTAATTGATTTAATTACTTCTTCGTTAATAGGTTGATCCCAAGTATTGATAAGAACTAATACAGGAGATTCTTTTTTGATCCACTTAAGAGCACGGACAAACCATTCTTTTGACTCATCAATCCTTTCTTCTTTTGTGGCATCAACAACATAAATCAAAGCGTCTGATCGAGAGATATAACTTTGCCATAGGGAGTTTCTAAAAGGTTCTTTCCCACCGAGGTCAGTTAAACCCAAATTTAATCCATTTATTTTAACAATTTCCTGATTAATACCATAAGTTGAATAGGTTTCGGAAATTTCTTCACTTAATAGTTTGTTAATTATAGCTGTTTTCCCAACGCCATCTAGACCTGCAATTGAGACTGATAAATCTCTACTGGACGATACCCATTCATTACCTTTATTTGACTCCAACAATATTATTCACTTCTGCTCTGATTCATTAGATAATTGTGAATCGTCAGAAAACCCCATTAATATATTCTCTCGGACTCTTAAAAATATTTGCAGATAGGTAAAAAAGAGTTTAAGGAATATTGTCAATAGTTTGTTAGCATTCAAAAGATAAGTAAAACAGCAATTTCAAGCCTTAAAAATTTTTTTCAAGACAGCAAGAGTTATATATCAATGAATAGACAATTTTTCTTGATTTAATACTTATTAAACTTAAATGAGGTTAAGAAAATGTACGGCCAACCTATTTATATATTAAAGGAAGGAACCGAAAGGACAAGAGGAAAAGACGCTCAGAGAAATAACAT
>JAGLXK010000442.1 GCA_023132955.1 Candidatus Heimdallarchaeota archaeon | reverse complement strand
TAAAAGAAGAAGAACAAATCATAAAAACAGTTAGCCCTATTATTGCTATTTTGAATTTGGTTTTCAATCTTTCACCTTTAGATAAGTCTGCTATACGTTTGAACCGTCTTTTTATCTAGAGTAATATATCTTAAACACTTATAATTGTATTCGAAAAAGGAAATTAAATAAAATGCTGTCAAAATCTTTAAAAATTAATATCTGCCTTATTTTGAGTGAAGAGGATTTCGTATGAATTATATGAAAAAGTGTGTAACGGTTGCAATTTTTGGCTTTTTGTTCTTGTCAATGTTTACCTCAGTAGAAGCTAAAGAAACTGAGTTTCTGAATACATGTCATAGATTTCCATCTAAAGAAGCTTATCAACCCTTTTTTTCTTATATCAACTCATTACCAATCATCATTACAAATAACTCTAATTTCACAGATTATGGATTTCTAGGTGATGGAACTGCTGTAAATCCTTTCATAATTGAAAATCTCAATATAACTACAACAAAAGAAAGGGGAATTTATGTTTACAATACAACTAAACACTTTCTAATTCAAAATTGTTTTGTAAACGCATCTGTAAATGGTATTGTAATAGAATCAGTTAAAAATGAAACTGCAAAAATTGAAAACAACATTTGTATTGGTAATTCTATACGAGGAATTCAAATCTATCATTCACCAAGCTCACAAATAAATAACAACATTTGCGAATTTAATGGCTATTTTGGAATTCATGTAAGAAATTCCTCAAACTGTCAAGTGAATAATAATACTTGTTTTGATAATGGTCGGGTAGGCATCTTTGTAGACCTGAGTGAGTCGAGTTCAATTAGTAATAACACATGTGATTTAAATTTCAGAGGAGGGATTGTTTTGGAAGAATCACCATTATCAAATGTAGCTGATAATAAGTGTAAAAACAATGATAATTCTGGAGGGATTAGCTTATCTCAATCCAATAGATCAGTTGTTGTAAATAACTTGTGTGTAGACAATATACAAGATAACATAATGCTTCATGAATCCAATGATTCTTTTGTTCTCAACAACTTGTGTTCAGGTAGAGGGGTTGGGATTGTTGTTGTAAATGGGGGGAATGTAACAATTGACAATAATAATTGTTCAAGTAATGTAATTGGTATATTTGTAAATGATGCTGAGAGGTCAAAGATTACCAATAATTTTATGTATAAGAGCGGCTTTAGATTTTATGATCTAAACAAGGATGACTTTCAATCCTATACTGTTCTTAATAACACTGTAAATGACAAAAAATTTGGCTTTTTTGCTAGTTTAGATGATTTAACTATTACTAAATCAATTTATGGTCAGCTTTTCTTTGCAGATTGTTCTAATGTTCGAATAAAGAATCAATATCTTTCCGATACAATCACTGGAATTACAATGTTTTATTGTTCTAGAAGTATGATTCGTAGTTCTTTTTGCTCTAATAACTGGTATTATGGAATCAATTTAGTTGGTTCCTCAAACATTGAGATTCTCGACAATAATTGTAGTTCAAATTATGCAGGGATTGTAATAGAAAACTCCTTTGATAGCGAACTTACCTATAACTTTCTTCAAAACAATATTGTTTGGGGGGTAGTTTTAGACTTATATTCCTATAATAATTCTGTTCATCATAATTCTTTCTTTGATAACAATCTGTATTATGGATCAGCTCAAGCTAAAGATGACGGTCAAAACAACACCTGGTATGATGAAGAAGCTAGAGAAGGCAATTTTTGGTCGGACTATTTCGTAGTAGTAGGAAGTTATTATATAGATGGGTATGCTCTTACACAAGATCTTTATCCTCTTTCTGAACCTCCAGTTTATAGAAATAAGAATAATTACTATGCTTTTTTCTCGTTTGCTGTTATTATTCCTCTGATGGTTTATGGTTATTTCCAAATAACAATTAAGAAAAAAAGATTTAATAATCAAGAAAAGAAATTGAGATAATTCAGAATAAATTGTGAATAAGTGAGATTTAGAAGATAAAACAAGAGTAATAAAATGAAATATCAGAGAAGGTTACTAGTAGTATTGTGTTTCACTTTAATTCTAATGAAAAGTTGGAGTATAGAAATTACTACAGCTACCACAGAATAGCGACAACGTTTATATAACTTGGTTCTAGTGAATTGTAGGTTATAATATTGAATAACAAAATTAGAACCATTTTCTTCTTTTTTTGTATATCTCAGCTATTCCTTACTCTCCCGAATTTCGAAGACAATCACACGAAACTAGATAACAAAATCTTGGATTTACAGAGTTTTCAATTTAATCCTAAGACCATTAATTTATCAATTGATTCTCCTATATTCATAGATTCTGATACCGATTTTATTTCTTATGGATTTCCTGGAAATGGTTCAGAACAGAATCCATATCTTATACAAAATTTGAATATTGATACCTCATCTGATGTTGGGATGGTAATTGTAAACACAACTAAGAGCTTTATTGTTCAAAACTGTAACATCACAGCAATAATTACGTGTTTACATCTAGGTAACAATTCGGGAATATTTACAAAGGTCTGCAATAACAATTTGTATAATAGTCAATATTATGGTATCTATTCTTACTTGTGTCCTAATATATCAATATCTGATAACAGATGTTATAACAATGATATAGGATTAGGCGTTTTTTTTTCTGATAATAGTCAAATCTCTGAGAATTTTTGTTTTGAGAATGAAGTAGGGATACTAGCATACTACTTAAATAAAACAACTATTGAAAACAATGCTTGCGAGAATAATACTTATGGTATAAATTGTGCTTATGCAATCTCTCTTATTATTTGTGACAACATTTGTATCAATAGTAGAGAAGGGGTTTATGGTTATGATGTTGATTATTCTTCTTTTTTAAATAATACAATCAAATTTGCTGATAGTGGTTTTTATCTCTATGCTTGCGATAATACTGAAATTTCCGAAAACTGTCTGGAATATAATTATGATGGTATTATACATATTAACAGTTATAGTGTTAATATTACTAAAAACAAATGTTTAGAAAATACATATGGGATTCGTATCTTTGACAGTCATGAAACTATAATAGAGGAGAATGTATGTAATAAGAATTCTTTAGATGGGATTTACATCAAGAAAGGCAGTTCTGCACTTATTGTAAATAATACTTGTAATGACAATTTTGAGAATGGAATTTATGATTCTTATTGGGGTATGTACATTGCTGAAAGTCATGAAATTATAGGAAACAGTTGTAACAATAATACGTATGGTATTCAGTTGGATATAACACAAAGAATAGAGGTTCGAAATAATACTTGTACTAGAAATTTGCATGGAATTATCCTCAAAGATTCTGATTCAACTGACATCATTTTCAATGTTCTCCAAGATAATATTGAGTACGGGGTTTATCTTGATTCAAAATCAACTAACAATGAAATTCATCATAATGATTTTATCAATAACAACAGAAAAGGAACAGAATTTGGAAAAGCTCAAGGATATGACGACGGATTTGGTAATAGATGGTACGATAAAAATAATGAAGAAGGAAATTACTGGTCTAATCTCAGAAATAAAGAAGAGTATTTGTTAGATGGACTCAGGAATTCAAAAGATCCTTACCCACTAAATAGTCCTGTCAACAATGATATACCTCATAAGACTAATTTCAATGTAGCTATTTCAGTAATAACTCTTATTTTGTTCACTCTATACATTTTAACTCCACTTGGAAAGAAGAAAATAGATTTTTCTTAAAATGCATTTCTTGTTTCTATTATCATAAACTGAGATCTTTTTTTCTTTTAACATGGAAAAGAAACAAAGTAAGTATTCTAAGTATAGGTTATATAAAATAGATTTAGAAACAGAAAAGGCTTTTCTAGCTCTAATTGATAATTTCTGTGACAAACCTATCTGGATACCTAGGTCTGTTGTTGTTCCTGAAACCAAACTGATTAAACAATGGTTCATTGACCAGAAGGATAAGGAACTGAAGGATTTTATGAGACCGAAGAAACAATCAGCTTTGGAAGATTTTATGTGAAAAAACTTATGATTTTGCACTATTTTTGCATATAATTATCTCTTAATCTAATTTCCCAAAAATCTCTCAAGAATCCCTCCAAAAGAAATAATGAGGTTTGGTATGTTTGATGAGATTCTTCTTTATGCAGCTTCAAATTTCTGATCTCATATATACAGTGAAGCGATTGCCTGATTATGTCTTTCTGATTGTTAGAGGTTATTGATTGTTTCAAACCAGTACTCCTGTTTTTCTTACCATCTCTAGTAATAATATTTGCATTGCTTAAATCATAAATTAGAGAAGAGGAGAATTATCTTCACTTCTCCCATCTACTTTTGCCACATAAAGCTTAAATGTACAGAAATCAAATATTACTATAAGGAAAGTTGTAGATGAACCAAAATCAAAATTCTCGGAATAAACAGAAGTTTCTAGATATATTAACAAATAGGAGAGAAATGGAGTTCATTCTACAAAAATATGGAGAAAAAGGTTTTGATACCTTTACAGGATTTTTAGATTGGGACTTCTTAGGGTTAAACGAAATTGTAGAAGAAGAATTAGAATTCTTTGAAACTGCTCAAACAGTTCTTTCTAGTGATGCTTCAAAGGAATTGCTAGAAATGTATGGATTAGAACAAAAAGACGAATATAATGAAAGAATAGAAAAGTTAACCAAAAATATCAGAATGAAGATACAATCTGGAAATTTGCTTCAGAAATATCCTGAAATGGAAATACTGTTTAGTATCGCAGCAGGCATGTATCTTGAACATTTTAATGAAGAGAGAAGTTGGTTTGAGAAGCAACAACAAGAAGAAATGGTAAGAGACATATTAAGGACACTGGTTCAGTTTTATGAAAATCTAAAACAAATGTTGGATGTGAAGGATGAAGCAAACATAATTGCTAGGAAATTGATAATATTTATCTCAATGTTGGATGAACTAACATTCTGTTATGATTTAAGAGACACTTTAAGTGAGAGAGAATATGATGAATGTAATAACTTAATCAATGAAAAAATAATAAGGGCAACAATGTTAGATGAAATATACAAGAAAAGAAGAAAACAACAAGAAGATAAAAAGAAGCTTAGGAATGTATGCAGGGAAATAATTGCAGATTTAGGAAGGGCACTATACCTACAGTGGGTATTGAATTATGATGAGGTGGAATCAATATTAGACACATTAATAGGAAAAATAAGAATGTTCATAGAAGAAGAAGTAGATTTACCATACGAAAAAATAATCAAACAAACAAAAGAGAGTTTTCCGAATGTGTATCTTAGGGGAGAGGAAGTAGAAGAAGAAAAGAAGAGAGGATTTCTAGAGAAAATAAGAAAACTAGAAGAATATCTAAAAGAGTATGAAAGGGAAAAATGGAAAAATAGCAGAACAAATACTTAAGATTCTAAAGTATGTATTCCTTTCTGAACTTCAAATTTTCTTCCACATATTGGTGAGATAAGCGACTTGCATGATGAAATAGCATTTCTACATTAAAACCAGAAAGAGCGGAAGTTTCAACATAATCAAACTTCTTAAGACGAATATAATCTAAAATAGTCTCTTTATTAAGAGTACGAGCTTCGTTGAGGTCAAATTTGTTACCGCAAACTATTATAGGTATATCAGGACATTTCGAGAGAACTTCATTTACCCAGATGTCTAAATCATCAGAAGAGTTTTGATTGGTGATATCATAGACAATAACAGCACAAGAAGCGCCAGTGTAGTATTTGGGACGAAGATAGGTAAACATTTCTTGGACACCTGTATATTTCAATACATCTTGAAGTTGAGAAACAGTTAAAGGGTCATATACAAAATATTGATTTTCAGTCTGAATTGTATTGTTTATTGTTTTTTTCCCTTTTTAATAAATGCAAAACAATCATAACAGAAATAGGAAAGATTATCCATATAATCTCAAAACTATTTGTTACTATTTCATCTTTCTCATATAATCCTGTGTTAGATGGTTCAGATACATATATTTCTTCATCATAATCAACTATCACGAGTGAATAGTATTGCCCCACAGAAAAGTTTGTAATGTTGATTTTTCCAGAAGACCAAGTATAGTAAAAACCTATAAATCCTGTTTGTTCTAATACAAGAGTTTTAACAATGTCATTTGTTGAATTAAGAATATTTGCATATACTTCACTATTCTGTAATAAGATATAATCACGAAGATCATGTGGATCAGTAGAAATAGAGCAATAATTAGATAGAGTGTTGTTTTCACTATTTATAATTAAACTATTATAGCCAAAGACAATACTGAATGGTACTTTGTAGGAAAAAATAGTGTTATTATAGTAATAATTCTCAGTTGTAACAGTTAGATTGACAAAGTATCTTCTAGGGCTGAAATAATAAACATAAATAACCGTTTCCCAACAATGACTAACATTATTGTATGTAACAGAATAGGATTCAGAGAAATTTGCATTATTAGAAATTTCAATTGTCACATTATCCTCTGCATCACCCTGTGAGATGTCTGTACCATTTGCAAATGTTATAGTTAGATTACTTATTGATAGATGTGAAACATTATAAACGGTAAGTGGTTCGTTTATCAATAGTAGAAAGGAATCATAATCTGTTAAAGTCATTTGATTTTTATTATTATCTCTGTTTTTACTCATATAGAAACTGGAATTTTCTCTTTCTATTGGCATCACTAATGCATTATATTGAAAAGAAGTGAAATACGAAAAACTAACAATGAATATCATAATTAGTATAAATATAGTGAATGTGTATATTGTCTTTCTTTCTATAGTATTTCACCTTCTTTTTTTTGAATTTCTTCTTGATTTTAACTTGATATTAAAGTGGCAAACATCACTTCATTATGGTATAAAATTATCAGTAATGTATAAGTATGTTTCATAAATATCAATGATTCCCCAAGCTACTCGATAATTACCTGGATAGTATCCAAATATATTTTCAACATATGGATTTAGACTCTCATGCGCTCCACCTTCATCATCACCATTTTCATACTCTTTAGGAGAAAAACCTTCAGGATCTCCAGTATATCGCAAAGCAGTTTTTAACTGTGAAACGGTTAGAGGGTCATAGACTTGTTTCAAGATTGCCGTAATTCCTGCAACAAAGACAGCAGCGTTGCATGTTCCATCGAATTTGTTATAACTACCTAAGGGGGTTTCATGGATTGTCCAAGGGAGAACTGTATAATTATCAAGTGCAGCTATGTCAATCCCATAACCATTATTGTCTTTTTCTTTATATGGGATATATCCTTCACCAAAGCCGATTTTAAATTTCCATGAATTCTCATCCCAACCATCATCAAATACTCCAGTAACTCCTATTACTGTTGTAAGTGCAGCTGGAAATCTTGCATCATTTGTGTTCTGATAAGTAGTCATTGTAGATGCAGCAGGTGCAACAGTTATGACTTTTCTATTCGTTCCACCACTATTAGCGATTTCATCAAACCAATTCTCAAAATCATTCCACGTATAAGTTGTATCTCCCCAGAAAAAACCAAATTCCAACCAGTCTGTTATACTTGATTTTTTTTCCGCCCAGTAGAGATTCAATACCTCTATATCATATGTAATATGTATGTCTTCCTCAGTCATCCACTTTAAAGCTGCTAAAGCTACAAAATTGTCTCCATCGTGATCAACTAAGATGAATTTTGCATGGGGAGCTATTTGAACTAGAGAACTCAAAGCTCCCGTACCATGCATTTCATCTAATCTTCCTGCATTCAAATCTCTGATTTCATCCCACTTTTCCGCAGGGGTTAGTTGATCCCAGTCAGATGTTAATTTCCTAAAGGTAGGATCAACTCTTCTTGAGTCTTCATCAAAAACGAAATATTCAACATCTCTTAAAACATTTGAATATTCTTTATAGATAGACGGGTGATAGTTGGAGTTAATGACGTCGTTATACCCTAGACCATCAATCATTAAACAAATAGTCACTCCTTGTCCAGCTCTTCCAATATCATGCAGTTTATCGATTCTCATATCATTGATATCATCTTGTTCAGTTGCTGAATAGGTATAAAAGGTTCTAAAGGTGTTGTATTGGTCATAATCAAAAGGACGAGCTCGAAAACAATTAACTTCTATCTTCAACGTATGTATTTTCGAAGCTAAACCATGGATATTGACATTGACAAATGATTGGGAATACATGCCTTTATACTGCCCATCAATATATATCTCTGAAGATTCTAGTAACCAACCAGAACGTACTACTACTCTATAATGAATGTTCACACTTTCCCAATAAGGATATCTTTCATAGGCTGTAGGGGAATAGATAATAACATACCCACTATCAGCAGCTTTTGCATGTTGAAGAAATGTTGTTGGATACACAATAATTATTAAACTCACCAGAACAACCACAAGCAGTTTTCTGGTCTTTTTCGACAATGAAATGTTCATTATTTTAACACCCTCCTATCGTTAAATTAATATCAAATAGAAGCTTACTTAAACAGATATAAAAGGATTTCTCAGAATTTTATGAAGATGTTAACTAAAACCAACTTGGTAACATTTTACCAAGAAACATGCAACGAAATTGTGCAATCTTTTTATGTATGAGATATCTTATACAAAATCTTGAAATCCTTAATGAAAGATCAATTTATCTCTACAAAATCAAATATTCGCTTACGATGTATATTAAAACTGAATATACTAAAAAATTTTTAGTTATTTGCTAGTCTTTCTCGAATTTCTCATGGTGTCATTCTCCCCATACTACTTCCTGTTCTAATAGGATAATAGTGATTTGTTCTTCAAGGAGAATAAGCGTATAATCTGCCTTCTTCAACTAGAGCTTCAATTACGAAAATCTTAAGTTTAAGTTTATCTGCCAAGGGACAAAACTCCTTTGATATCATTCGTAATTTAGGATTATATTTTTCATCCAAATGCTTTTGGATAGTATCTCTCAGTTCTTCAAGTTTAGTTTTTCTTACTCCTTTTATTTCTAAATCATCGCTGATTCCTAATATTATCATACCAGCTTTCTGATTATTTTCCATTCCAACTAGTTGTATTGATATTTTTTTCC
>JAGLXK010000441.1 GCA_023132955.1 Candidatus Heimdallarchaeota archaeon | reverse complement strand
ATGTAAAACCTCAATAAATTTGAGATACCATGACTATTGACAGAAAAAAAGTCATCGAAACCCAAATCGAACTTAGCAATCTAATTGGGTGTCCTGGGCATGAAGCTGAAGTAACTGACTACATTCTAGTGAAACTGGAAAAATTAGCTGTAGATAGAGCCTGGATTGATCCTCTAGGAAATGTATTGGCAATCAAAGAAGGTTCTGACCCCAACGGGTTAAGAATAATGCTCGATGCGCATGTTGATGAAGTAGGATTTATGATTTCACATATTGATGATCTCGGCTTTATCACAATTGAAACGCTTGGAGGAATCGACAAACGCTTGATGTTGGGAGCTTTAATTCAATTTTACACTACAGAAAGAAAAAGAATTATCGGTGTTGTAGGGACATTTCCACCTCACATTACCAGACCAGAAGATAGAGAAAAAGTTCCACCCATAAATGAAATGTTTGTAGATATAGGGTGTAAATCATATCAAGAAGTAAGAGATATGGATTTAGATATAGGTTCAGTAGGAACATTCTACACTGAATGTAAACAACTTAATGACAATGTTCTACTAGGAAAAGCATTTGATGATCGTACAGCATGTAATGTTTTGTTACAAGTACTGGAACAGCTAAAGGATATCGAAATCCCAAATACACTTATGATTACTTTTGCAGTGCAAGAAGAAGTTGGAGGTAGGGGAGCTACAGTAGCAGGTTTTACATTGGACCCAAGTATTGCTTTGGCTCTTGAGAACACCATTGCTAGCGATGTTCCTGGTGTTCCTCCAGCAAAAATGATTACAAAACTAGGAAGTGGACCTGCTGTAACAGCAGCAGATAAATCATTAATTGTACCAAAGAAGATTCTTGATAGAATTAAAACAGCAGCCGACAAGAATGGAATTACGTGGCAATATAAGAAACCAATATATGGAGGAACCGATGCGGGTAAGATATCTATTACAAGATCAGGCGTTCCTTCAGGCGTAATTTCTGTACCCTGTAGGTATATTCATGCAAATGCTGGTTTACTACAAGTAGATGATATTATAGAAACAATAAAGTTGGTAGTTAATTTTTGCAAGATTTAATTCCTCTTTTTCATCTTTTCTCTCCTTTTAAATGGGTCAGGACCTCTAAAGTATGAGAATATTGTTGAGAAGAACATGAAAACTGCAAACACTGCAAATAGTACTTTCATAGCGGCTACATAAGTAACTGGATTTTCAATAATGATTCCAATTCTCCTTTGGAAGGAATTTTGACTGAAAACAAATAAATTAGCTGGATCTTCAAAAATGACTCCAATTTTCCTTTTAAAGAAGTTTTGACTGTAGATAAATACAGAAGTTGCTAATGCCGTACCCAAACTGAATCCAAAATTAGTTGATAGACTTAGCATACCATTTGCAACCCCTAGTTTATTTTCTGGAGATGATGACATTACCGAAGTGTTATTAGGTGCAATAAAGGCTCCTAGCGCAATACCAATAATAATTGCTATAATCACAAGAACCCAGTTCTTTACATTAGCTCTTGTAAAAACAGCACCGAACACTAGAGAAAGGGTCATGATACCAATTCCAAGTGTAGTAATATATTTAGCATCAATTCTACCAGATAAATATCCGGAAATAACAGCAGTTATTGCCATAGCTATTGGGGTTCCTAGAATGATTAAACCCGTTTCTATCTGAGATAAACCTAGAACATCTTGAACAAATAATGGAAGTTGAAAGATGATAACACACAATCCTAGATAAGCAAATATGGCTGAGAAAATACCTACCGCGAATCTTCTATTCTTAAACATAGATAGATCTACTAAAGGATTCTCCGTTTTTCTTTCCCATAAAACAAATGCTATAAGACATAATATGCTCATTCCTAAACATATTACACTCCACGTGGCTGTATAACTACCAAAAAGACTCACTTCGTCAAAAATACTAGCAAAGATACTGAAACTAAAAACCATTAAAAAGAGAAATAATGCTAAAAATGTAGAACCTAGAACATCTGCTTTTCTTCTTTTTTCTTCAATTGGAGGTGTTTTAGGTATAATAACTTGAACCCAGAATAATCCTGCTATGCCTATTGGAACGTTAATTAAAAATATCCATCCCCAACGAAGATAAACAGTGATAACACCTCCTAGAATTGGTCCTATAGATAGAGCTAAAGCAATAATTAAGGAATTCAAACCGATTGCTAACCCTCTATTCTGTTTTGTTGTAAATCTAGTAATTATGGCCATACCATTAGCTACTAAACCAGTAGCACCTATTCCTTGTAATACTCTGAAAATAATCAAAGCAAGAAGCGTTTTGGCAAAGAAACAGAGAAGAGAAGCCAATGAAAATATAGCCATCCCTATTTGAAAAATCAGTTTATTGGAAAACCTGTCACCTAAATCTCCTGCAATAGTTGAAAAAGCTATCATGGTTAATAAATAGCTTAAGATAACCCATTGGACTGCGTTTTGTGAAACTCCTAGACTATCTCTAATAGTTTTCAAGCCTATAAATACAATTGTTCCATCTAGTGATGCAAGAAAAGCTCCTAAACCAGTAGCTGAAACTAGAACCCAAATTTTAATTTGAGGTTTAGAACTGTTGTTATTTCCAGTTACTGATTCCATAAAGAACAAAGTTTGGTTTCCATACTTGATTAAAAAACTTGTGCCATAGGAAGTGAAAAAAGAGTTAATTTGGATATAGTTTCTTAAACTCCTTGGCTAGGATGTCCATCATATAGACATCATGATATTTTCCTTGAAGAAAATGTGCTTCTCTTTTCAAACCTACTTCTTTGAAACCAATCTTCTCGTAAACATGGATTGCACTTTTATTGTAATCCATTACCATCAATTCTAATCTGTGAAAATTCAATACCAGAAAACCAACTTTAAGTAAACAAATCATTGCGTCTGTATCATAACCTTTGTTATGATTTTCTGGATTATGAATTGAAATACCAATAGCAGCTGATCTGTTTACTTGCATGATATCTTCGATACCACATGTACCTAAGAATTCCTTAGTTTCTAGTGTTTCTATTGCGAAATTATAACCTCTTCCTGATTTGGCTTTTTCATGAGAGTTTTGAATGAATTCTTCCTCCATCATGGTAGACATAGGAATAACTGTTCCTAAACCGACACGTGATTCATAAGTATTCCAGTGTTTCATAATATCGTCTAAATCACTTTTTTCTAGAGATCTTAATCTAACTTTTTCTCCTTCAAAAGGTGAGTTTGTTTGATTAATGTCTGTCATAATCTTTTGTTCAATATAACATTTTAAGAATGTTTAGTTAACATAATAGTAATGTAAAGAGGTCGATTTTCTTTTATATAAAAGATGATTTATATATCTGAATTAGACTATACAACGCATAATTAAGAACCCAAGGCAAAGAATACTCATGAGTTATATTAACAATTTAATGCAAAAAACCTTCAAAAGACGATTAGGAAAGAACATAGGTACTTTGATAGCTATTGCTCTTGGTGTATCTTTAATGGTGGGAGTGCAAATTACAATTACAAGTTTTACATCAACAGCTGTAGATTTTTTTGTGGATGCTATAGGAGAGAATGACATAGTAATCAGTGGTTTTGGTTTACCAATTACTGATTATGAATCAATCATTGATACAATTGATAATTCTGTAGTTGATTATGCTGCGATTAATGCTAGAATATCGCAAAATGTAGCAGTTTATAATCTTGAATCTGGTGATTTAGAAAAGAGGGTAAGTTTTACGGGGGTAGAACTAAACGAGGATCCGGTATTTGGCAAGTTTTATGATGAAAATGGCACGGAAATGAGAAAACTTGATTTAATAAGACATTTTTCAAATGAATCACATGTTTTACTAGGTTCTAACTTGATAGATGATTTGAATGTTGCAGTTGGATCGAATATCAAAATAAGAATAGGAGAATTTGATCCCATTGGACTTAAATTTGATTACAAGACTTATGATTTGAAAGTAGTAGGTTTTCTCAACGATGAGGGGAAGGGAAAAGAATTTGGTGGAAGAGCACTTTGGACAAGTATCGATAATATTAGATCTATAGTAGGCTTTGCACCTAATCAGTGTACAGATATAAATATAGCATTAAGTTCTAATCATAAAGAAAATCCAGTAGATAATGACTACGCAATATTCGTAGAAGGTCAATTGAAATTGATTCTTGATGCAGAAAATACTGGCTTGATAATAGTAGCATTTAGAGCTTTACTTCTGGACATAACAGATGAAGTTTTAGCTGATGTTCTACTAGCTTTCAATCTTTTTGGTGCTTTGATTATATTTTCAGGAATTTTGCTTCTAGTAAATATTCAACTTATTCAAGTCGAGGATAGAATTCAACAATTAGGGATTTTAAGAGCAATTGGAGCTAGAAGGAGAGAAATTGTAAGACTATTTATGGTAGAATCAACAGTTTTGGGATTTATCGGTTCGTTTCTGGGAGTTGCTGGAGGATATGGCATGTCAGCTTTCCTAGTAAATCGTATAGGACAAACCTTTTTTGATGGAGTAATTGACTTAAAACCTACTGTAACAATAGGAGCTGTTGTCTATTCTATTGTCCTTGGACTTATTTTGTCTGTAGGAGCAGGTGTATTTCCTGCTATAAGAGCTTCTAGAATAGATGTAATTGAAGTTATTAGAGGAATAAAGAAAGTAGGTAGAAAAAGAACAGGTAAAATTACTTTGGGGTTTGGATTAACTTTTCTTCTAGGTGGAATTGGTATCTTTGCAGCTCAGTATACTGTTTATGGTTCGTTTTTCACAAAAGCGGGATGGGATACTGCAATCGAGCAATGGATGTTTATGGGCGCAGCAGCTGCGTTTTTAATAGGTGTGAGTTTTTTACTCGGATATTTATTTTCGAGGAAATTTTTAGGAAATGGTATAGGTCTTACTTTTGTTGGTATAGCAATAGCAATGTTAATTTTCAGTGTAACTCAATTAAAAGATGTTCGAGAAAATAGTCAGATTCTAGTGACTCTTGCAGTTGTTCTAGCCTTAGGATCTATTATTTGGGTGGGTGTGAATTTAAAATCAGTAACTAATTTCTTCAGAACAGTTTTATATAAAACACGTTTGAAAAAAGGAGTATCTTTGATTTCAAGCAAATATATGACTTCTAAAAGTATGAGAAGCTCTTTAACTTTTGGGATCTTTGCTCTCGTTTTAACAATGAATATTTTTGCTGCTGTCTATCAATCAACTTATGCATACAATACATTAGAATCTGTTGAGTTTCTAAGTGGCGGAGCCCCTATATTTATTGAGTTAGACACTCCGATTGCAAATGAAACGCTTGTAAACGTTGAACAAGACCTTTATGCAGTTGATGAAGCTATTACCAATGTAAAAGGAATTAATTCAACAATTGCTTTAATACAAGTAGATGAAGAAGTAAGTGAACTTGAAATACCCACGGATATCTTTCCATCATATGTTCACTTGATTTATAATGATACTTTCAAGGAAGGGGATGATTACATATTTGACTTCATGTTTGATACTTCTTTACCTTATTTCTTTGAAGATTACAGACCAGGAGGTTCTGAAAATTATCAAAGAGAATATAGTCATCAGATATGGGATTATTACTACAACCGAACGAAATTTAGTAGAGATGGAACAGAAATTGATAATGTGGAAGGTTTACCTACTGTATTAACTACAAGTCCCTTTCTTCTTCCAGGTAACATATTTAATATTACCAGTTTTATTGGAACCCCAATTGAAGTGATTGTTTTAGCAAATGTTAGACAATATCCTTTCAGTCAATCCCAGGGTTTACCTTCACTTCTAATAACCCCTGATTTCTATCCTAAACTAATTCCAAACTTTGCACTTTATCCAAAACATACAAGATATTTGGTTAGCACTAGCGAGGATTTTAGAATTGGAAGAAACACAGAAATAGCAAGCAATATTGAAGAATTTTTCAATGGTAATGGATCTTTACTTGTTCAAAACGAAGATTTTGTTGCAGCATCTGCTTATAATGTATGGGAAGTTATGTTAGAACTTGTAGATTTCCAAGTAAAAACATTTGATTTCCTACAGTACTTTGTAGGATTTGGTCTAATTGTTGGAGCTCTTGGAATGATAATAATAGCAGTTAGAAATGTAGCGGAGAGGAGAAGAGAAATTGGTATGATGAGAGCGATAGGTTACAAAAAAAGACAAATTATTGGTACAATCATGATCGAAATATTTATCCTAGCTTTACTAGGTCTAGTCATGGGGTTCCTAAATAGCTTGATGTTAGGGTGGTCTTTTGCTAACATCTATGATTGGACTTTAATTCTCCCAGGCTGGAGAATATTGATTTATACGGGGATTATGATCGGAATTGCTATTATAGCTTCAATAGTCCCAGGAATAAGAGCGAGTCAAATAACTCCAGCTGAAGCTATTCGATATGTAGGGTGATACTATGAGTGATGAAATAATACTAAAAACAAAAAACCTGCATAAAAGATATGCTGAAGGAACATCAATGGAAGTACACGCTCTAAGAGGTATTGATATAGAAATCAAAAAAGGAGAGATGGTTGCTATTATGGGTCCTTCAGGATGTGGAAAAACCACTCTTCTAAATCTTCTAGGTGGGATTGACCAACCTTCAGAAGGAACTATCTATATCAACAATCAAGATATAAATCAATTAACAGATATTGAAGTAACCGAATTTAGGCTTCATAATATAGGATATATTTTTCAGTTGTTTAATCTGTTTGAATTCCTTTCAGCATTAGACAATACAGTTCTGCCTTTACTATTGACTAACATCACTAAGTTGGAAGCTGAAGAAGAAGCAAAAATGATGCTTAGACAAATGGGTCTGGGTGACAAGATTTTTCATCTTCCAAATGAGCTAAGTGGTGGAGAACAACAAAGAGTAGCTGTATCAAGAGCCCTCTTAATGAATCCTGCAATTATTCTTGGTGATGAGCCAACTGGAGATTTAGACCAAGATACTTCAACAGATATTATGAATTTATTTGTTTCAATTAATGAAAATTACAAACAAACATTTCTTGTTGTTACTCATTCAGAACATATAGCGAAATTTTGCCATAGAATTATCCGCATTGTAGATGGAGAGATTGTTGATGATGGGAAGCAGGTGGAAAAATGAACGAAAATGTAACGATACCAACATACAGCACTGTGGAACTTACACTAGGTGTTCTAATTAACAAATTAAATAGAGATTCACTTGATAAATTGACAAAAAAAGTACGTAGATATCTAAAACAGAAACTAAAAGCTGTGTCAGTAGATATACTTGAGGTTAATACCTTTCTTTTCTTTACATGTAATTTTCCTCTTGAAGAAGCTGGAAATGATGAACAAAGAAAAACTGTTGTCAGCCAAGTTGAAAAAATAATACAAGATTACTGTAAAAAAGAATGTGGCCTCTATGCAAAACAAATTCGTAAAAATGTTGAGATTCGAGATATAACAAAAATGATTGTTCAATTGGTAAAAAGTTCAACATCTGAAAATAACAAATCTTTGATAGAAAATATTGAGGAAAAAGCTGCTGATATAGATGAACGAGTTATCTATCATGTAAGTGATGTACTGCTAAATAGCTTCATTGCCATTTGGGATTTTCCTAGTGGTTATCCAGATATTATTATGTTTCCAGATCTGATCCTTAAACGAGAAATAAGTGATAAGAAACAAAATATTCCTCTCAGATTAATAGCTGAAAATTTGCTCATTATGCAATTTGGAAAAGCTTGTTCAAACAATCTCAAACCTATATTGAAATCCTTAGAAGAAGCAATACTGATGCTTGAGAACTTGTTACAAGATTCTAAAAAGGTTAAGAATTTAGAAGAGAATATGAGTAATAAACTATGGAGAACACTGAGAGTAATTTTTGGTTTGCTTTCTTCAACACAACAAGTAATTTCTGTTCAATTAAAGCAAATTAACCGAATTGCTGAAGTAAGAAATGAACTAGTTGAAGAAGTTAAAAAACTCGATTATCCTCCATTATTAGATTACTTAATGTTACTAGATTCAATTATGGATTGTTCTAGTCATATTGATCGGTTGAATAATCTTCAAACGAAAGTAAAACATAATTATCAAACATTACTTAGTATTATAAATAGGTTCCAAGATGTTCCTGAAAGAGAAGTTAAAGATGTTAAAGATGTATCTTTGATATTCATCCAAGCATTGTCAGAAATACAGTTAATGAAGTTCTTTTCAGATAAGTTTCGTGATTTAGCCTATTTCCAAACTATTCCAACTGAAGTTTCTCTAGAAAAAGTAGAAAAAATATCTGTAGATACAGATATAATTCTGAAAGGTGTTGCACTTTTCAAGACATATCGTCTTATTGGATCTACAGTTTATGCTTTACGTGGAATAGATGTTGAACTTAAGAAAGGAGAAATGGCTGCTTTAGTTGGACCAAGTGGGAGTGGAAAGACTACCTTACTAAATCTTCTTTCAGGGTTAGATTCTCCAAGTAGAGGCGCGGTGTTTCTTTTAGGTAGAAACATAGATGCAATGACTGATGCAGAAGTCTCGATGTTTAGACGAAGAAATATGGGTTTCATTTTCCAATATTACAATCTAATTCCCCAGTTAACAGTTCTCGAAAATGTTATGTTACCTGCTCTGATGATAAATCGACCAAAGAAAGAAGCAAGAGCAAAGGCAATCGAATTGATAAAAGAAGTTGGATTGGAAAGATATCAGAATCAGTTTCCAATTAAGCTGTCTGGCGGACAAATGCAAAGAGTTACCATTGCAAGAGCCATGATAAATGATCCTGCGGTCCTTTTTGCAGATGAACCAACAGGTGATTTGGATTCAGAAACGGGTCAGGTAGTTATTGACTTAATAAGAAGATTTGCTAAGGAAAAGAATACAGCAGTTATTTTGGTAACTCATGATTTAGAAATTGCAAAAGTTTGTGACCGAATAATCCAGATGGGAGACGGAAGAGCAGTTTTTGATTAAATTCGTTTTCTTTCAATTTTTTTAATTTTCTTAACCCATCTATCAAATTTTTCTGGTTTTTCTGGATAATTTTGAGAAAGTTTCTTTATTTTTTCTGCAAGAAGTAAACCTTTAGCAACTTTAATGAGTAATTTGGGTTTTCTTAAACCTTTGAAAACCTTTTGCACTATAGGTAGTTTAACAGCTGTTGAATACATTATGGAGTCAACATCTTTTTGAGAGATAATACCTTTCTCAAAAAGAAAAGAAAAATCGCTGAAAGGAACTGAGTTAAGCAGCTTGTGAACAGCTACACCTAACCCTCCATCATAGCCATACTCCTTCCATATTTTGATGTTATATTTCCAGAGAAAACTCTCACTGAGATCTTGATTTCTTATTGCTAACTCAACAATTTCTGAAGCATAGTATGCACTTAATAACGCTGGTCCATGCCCTTCACCACTTATTGGATTAACAAGAGTAGCTGCATCTCCACAAGTGATAAATCCATCACAAACCATTGAATATTGTGGTAAGCGACCAGGAAGAGTGTCTCCTGCTCCGTCTAAAACTTTAGAATCTGGAAAGATTTTTTTCCGAAGTATTTCTAAAATGTTTTTAACATTCGAATCTTTGTTATTATCATTCAGTAACCAACCAACTCCAATATTCAACTGCTTTTCTCCTTTAGAAAAAATCCAGAAATATCCAGGAGGTGGCATCTCTTCATGATATTCTATTCTCATTTGCTTTTGATAATCATGTGGTTTAGAGGTTTCGATAATCTCTCTGTAAGAAACGATAGTTTCTTGTTTAAGCAGTTTTTTTGAGAACTTATTGCATACTGAATCAGGGATGGTTCTTCTAACGATACCTGTGATACCAGAACAATCAGCAACTATCTTTGCATAGATACTAATAATTTTGCCGTTGGACTGTCGGATTTTACATCCCACTACCTTGTTATTATCAATTATTGTTTCAATCGCTTTATGATTTGGTTTGAAGGTTACACTTGCATAATCTGTAAGAGATTTTAGCAGTCTTTGACCATATTTTAACCTATCAATAGTCTGTGAAGTAAAGTCTATAGATAATTCGAAATCCAGAACAGGACGAAAATGTGCTGAAGCAAGGTTCTCAGCAACTTCTTCACCTCTTGGTTGCATTATTCCAGAGAGCTCAAATAATCTTCTTGTTGAATTTGGACTCAATGCATCTCCACATGGCTTATAACCTACATCTCTCTTTGGTTTTTGATCTATCAGTATTGTTGAAATGTTTCTCTTTCCAAGATTAATAGCCAAGCTTACTCCTGCTGGTCCTGCACCAACGATGAGTACTTCAGTTTCAAAGTGTTGTTTCAGCATTGAAATATTATTGAAATCAAGGGATTAAAAATCTTTCATCTCAATTGAATTTTACAGAGGAGATATCTTAAATATTCAAAGCGAATCTTATCATACCAATGCAATCCAATTCTAAAGAACTATTTTTCCAGGATATAATCAAAAAAGCCCATGATGCATTCCGCGAATTTCTTGTTCATTTACCAGAAGACATTCTTGAATGGCAAATACATGAATCTTTGAATTCAGTAAGATGGATAATAGAACATGTAATACATGATCAGTTGTGGATAGCCAATGTAATAATGAATAATTATGAAGAAGGTTATCATTTCGAGGAAAGCATTGATCAATATACTCTTGATGAACTTGTAGAGAAGTATAATGATGTTTTTATAGCGATTGAAGAGAAATTTGTAGATCTCAAAGAAGAACATCTGAATGAAGCAAGAGTGTATAAAGAATTTAGTCTCTCTGTTGAAGATTGGCTATACGAATACATTCATCATTTGATTCATCATAGCGGTGAAATTGGCTTAATACTAACAGCTTGGAAGAGAAAGAAGAGATCTTTACAATAGAGTGATCATTTTGACTCCAACAGCTCTTCTGGGAGAGCTGGTTCAATATGTATGATCAAATCTTTGAAATCACTATCCTTTTCTAATTCAGCTTTAACTTTTTCAGAGATCTCATGAGCTTCAATAATTGAAAGCTTTGGATTAACTAGGATATGAAAGTCTCCTGTATAAGAACCTAAAACGGATCTTAATCTAATGATATGTACTTCTTCTACGTGTTCAAAAGAAAGCACTTTTTCCTTTAGTTTATCAACTATTTCTTGTGGTGGTCCTTTATCTAGTAACTCGGGAAGAGAACTCTTAGTTATTTCATAACCAGTGTACAAAATTAAACATACTATGACCAATGCAAAAGCAGGATCTAACCACCAAACATTATATTTGACGCCAAGATATGCAAACCCTACAAAAACAGAGGAAATTGCATCTGTTCTATAGTTTTTGGCATTTGCTATGTATACGGCAGAATTTAGCTTCTTTCCAATTGTCATGACACCAATGTAAAGAAGTATTTTGCCTACGAAAGAAATAACTGCAGCGACAAGAACTAATATTTCTAAATCATAAGGTATCCCCTCTGCAAGTTTGGATATTGCATTTTCAGCAATAAAATAAGAAGAAAGAAACATAGTAGAAGCAATAACTAAGCTTGATACCATCTGAAATTTATGATGCCCAAAAGGGTGGTCCTGATCTGCGGGCTTTCTGCTTCTTTTTTCTCCAACTCCTGCTATAGATGCAGAAACAAGATCTAGAACTGAATCAAAACCATCAGCTATCAAACTAATTGATCCAAAAATAGATCCAATTACCAATTTCAAAGTCATCAAAATTATATTCCCTCCAATTGAGAGAATATTTGCAGTAGCTGCTAGTCCTATTCTTACCATTAGATGATAAACTCTTATGTATTCAATAAATTTTATGTTTTGAATAAAATTACTTACCTCCACTTATACGAAGTGGAGAAAGTAACATCCAAGGAGCCTCATGTCCGCTACGATTTTCTGTTTCCTTACTCATATTTTCAATTTTCTCAAATATCTCAAAAATTGTACATCCCATGACTGCATTCTTAACAGGATATTGTAGTTCTCCATCCTTTACATAAAAACCTTGATTGATTTGAGCTGAGACTTGTGGATTATCTCCTTGTGAATGAATAGAAGAAGACATCAGATATATCCCTTCTTTCATATCTGCAAGTAAATCATCCTTTGAAACAGAACCAGCTTTTATCTTCATTGTGTAAGGTGCTGGTTGTGGTCTTGAAGCAAATGAACTCCTTGATGCGTGACCGGTGTTTTCTAATCCAACTAAAGGAGCAGTATAAGAATCTGTAATGTAGGTTTTTAGAATACCTTTTTCAACTAGAGTAAGTTTCTTAGGGACAACTCCTTCGTCATCGAAACCTGCAGAATCTGTCCCTTCTGGAATAAATGGGTCATCAGTTATTGTCAGCTTTGATGAAGCAATTGCATCACCAATTTTATCTATAAAGAAAGCTGTTTTATTAAAGACACTGAAAGCATTAATTCCACTAGAAAGTATGGGACTTATTGTTCCATAAGTACTATCTGGATCAAGTAGGATTGGCAATGAGGTTGTTTCGATTTTTTGAGAACCTAACATTTTTTGAGAACGTAATCCAGCTTCTATTCCAATTTTGATATGATCAAAGTTTTTCATTTGGGTTGCAGCATCATAATAATAAGCGTTACCTATATCCTCACCTTCTTGAATCTTGACACCTAGATAACCAGTTACGGAAGTTTGTGATGCAAATCTGTCTACACCTTCGGAATTTAGAATATATCTTTCCCCTATTCCCGCATTGAAATTTCCGCTTATAACTGCATCATCTCTAACAGATGCTTTTTGAATGGAATCAAGAATTAGATCTGTAAATTCTTCAACTGAAATATCTACTATTGCTTTATCATATCGACCAGAAATTGTAGGAGCTGTTCTAGGATCATAAGGTAAAGATTTGAAATTTGGATCAGGAGGGCTTACTTCTGCAAGAGCATAAGCATCCTTAATAGTTTTTTCTAGTGATTCTTCTGTAAAAATGGTTGTAGATGCCATCCCTATTGCATTGTTCTTTATAACTCGAACTCCTAAACCAGAATTACTAGTATCTGTAAAACGTCTAATAGAACCACGTTCAATTTGAATACTTTTTACAGACCCAAATATTGTGTATGCTTCAACTTGGTCTGCACCGAGGGATGTACCATATTTGATAACATATTCAGCTAGATCGTGAAGATTTTCTTCAGTTGACATTATTTTGATCCTCCAACAACAAGATTAGATACAGCCAGATTCGGGCCTCCTCCAGTTACTGGAACCCATTGGCCTCCCTTTCCGCAAGTACCCTCGAACGCAGGTTCCCAAGGCTTTCCAATTGCAAAGGTGTTCTGTAGTACTTCTAATGTCATTCCTGACATACCAACGTTCCCCATCATATCTGTTATTTCACCGTTTTCTATGAAGTATCCCATTTGGCAAGAAAAGTAGAATTGTCCTTTAGCAGGCATGACATATCCACCATAGGAGTTCTTAAGATAGACTCCATCTTTAGCGATTTCAGCAATTTCATCAATTGTCATCTCTCCTCCATCAACATATGTGTTACCCATTCTAGCTTGAGGTGTCACATTGAAATTCATCGCTCGACCGGAACCATTGGGTTCCATTCCTAAAGCTGTTGCAGTTTCTAAAGTGTGGAAGTACTCCCTAAGAATACCACCCTCAACAAGAACTCGTTTTCGAGCTTTGGTTCCTTCTGAATCATAAGCAAAAGATCCTCTTAATCCTTTGACAGTAGGATCATCATAAACATAAATTTCTTCAACCCCGACTTTCTCACCAATTCTTCCCTCAAGAACTGATGTTTTAGCTATAATGGCATCGGCTTCACATGCGTGCCCAAAAGCTTCATGAATGAAAACTCCAGTTAACGATGGATCCATAACTACATTCATTTTTCCTGATGGAGGTTCCTTAGC
>JAGLXK010000440.1 GCA_023132955.1 Candidatus Heimdallarchaeota archaeon | reverse complement strand
TAAAATCCAACGTGATTTAGATAGAGCTAACAGGAGAAGAGAGAAGGAGGAACAGAGACCCAAACATAGACCTATAGTAAAACCAAGACCTGCCAAGCCTCTGTTCTCTGAAGATGATTTCAAATTTAATTTTGATTTTGATTGGGACTCTGATGAGTTCAAAGATAAAATGAAAACTATTATGAAAAAAGTTGAAAAGGCTTCAGAAGAGGGAATAAAAACAGCCAAGAAGGTTTCAGAAAAAATTTCCAAAGATTTGCATAAATTTTTGGAGAAAGAAACTGAAAAGATCACTAGAGCTGTAGAATTATCCGATGAAGATTATGCAGAGATGAAACACGATGTTGGCGAAGCACGAATAAGTATTGATGAAGCTCAAAGAGAAGTTGATGAAGCTAGAAGAGGTGTTGATGAAGCTAGAAGAGGTGTTTCTTCTATCCAACGTCGTTTAGAACATGCATACAGAGATAATGATATCGAGAAACAAGTAGAAACAGAGAGAGAACTCAATGAAGCAGAAAAAGAACTCATGGATTCTATGTCTCATCTAAGTAGAACCCGATCAGAAGTTGCTCAAACTAAAAGAGAGTTAGCTAGACTTCAAAGAAGAGCAGGAAAGATACGTGCTGCTCAACGAAAAGGTCATGGTCCCAGAGTGATTATAGAATCCAAGGACTATGACTCAGATGGTACCATAACAGAATATGTGGCTAAAGTTGTTAACTCCATTGGAAAGAATTTGGAATCATCTCTCCGTTCAGCTGTTGGTGAAGGAAAAAAGGGTGTTAGAAGGGTTTTAAGTATTGGAGACAAAGCAGATGATACTGTTCTGATTCACTCTAACGGGAGAGTAGACATTGATGCACTTGAGAAGTTTTACGAAAATGCGGCAGAATTACTCTCTGCTTTAGGTGACAAGAACCGACTTAAGTTATTGAAGATTTTAGAAGATTCTCCTCAATATCAAAAGGAGCTTTCTGAAGATACAGGATTACGTGGAGGCACTTTCAAACACCATACAGACATTCTGCAAGATGAAGGGTTCATTACCCGTGAAGCTATTAGAGGACGTTATTTAATTACTCAACTGGGAATTGAAGCTCTTAAACTTGCAGAGATGATTTATCTTCGTGAAAAGCAGTTAGAAGAAGAAATTGACATAGATATTGAGGATTAGGAAAGTTGGAGGAGTTTAGATGCGATTGAACATTAAGAACCGACCTTTGAAAATTACCCACAGCTTTGAATATACTTTCAATAACAAACAAGTTAAAATTTCCTTATCTAAAAACACAATCCTTCTTCCAGTTTTCGATGAAAACAAAAATAGACAAATAGGGTTTCTACTTGAAGGACCCATTGGGATAATCGCTGATTTACTTGTTCATTCACAGGAAGGAGCAGTAGGAGAAATTGTTGAAGAAACATATTCGAATGTGCTCCTCTTTCCTGTCAAGCTACCTTTTCTTAGTCCAGACCATGTAAAGGAAATTCAACCGTTAGAAGATATTTCCTCTCAGGAGGAGATAATTAAAAGATATAGAGTTCAACTTGTTCATGATGAATATATCTCCTACGAAGAAAGAGAAGGTATAATGATCCAAACCTACAATCCAAGTTCTCTTTGGTTTATATCACAAGAATCTACTTTTTTAATAGATACAGAAGAAAAAATAGGACGAAGAGGGGAAAAAAAGTTGTTTTGGCTAGTAAAGGATTCTTTTACTACAGTAAGCAATAGGGGATTAGTAAAGACAACCAAAGATTTATTTTCTGTAAGTAAAGTTCAAAAAACTGTTCACAGAATTCTAGATACGCCTCTTGCATCAATCTTCTCTAGATTTAGCGAGATTTTTGCATCCATCTAGATTTCTTTTTTTTACACATTATCTTCTTTCAATTTGCTTCGAATGATTTTAGCAATCTGATTTGAGATTATAGGAGGAACGGCTTCTCCAATCTGGTTAAACATTGCCTCAACAGAACCTGTAAAAATAAAACTATCAGGAAAACTCATCAATCTGGCTTGCTCTCTCACAGATAAGGGCCTATCCTCTAGAGGATGGATAAACCGTGATTTACCCATTATTGTTGGAGCCAAATCTTTTTCATCCAACTTAGTCCAATTTCTGTTTTCCTGTGATGCCCCCTTGAAGTAAACAGCTGCATGTCCTTTTCGAATCCCGATTCCTTCATTCTTTACCTGTTTTGCAAAAGGAATCCTAAAATGATTGGAAAAATCATTTGGATAGGAAGGGGGAGGTAAATCTAGCAGAACTTCTTCAACTTTTTTCTTTCTCTGAGGAACCATTTCCAGATGAATATTTGATATGAATACTCTATTTCGATAACTTGGGCAGCCATACTTTTCAGAAGAAAGGAAGTTGAAATGAATCTTGTTATACCCTATGGATTTAAATTCCTCTTTGATAATTTCTTTGCCTTCTGAATCTACTATTGGAACTACATTTTCGATTACAAAATAACTTGGAGAAAGGTCTCCAATAATTCGTGTAGCATGAAAAATCAAATCCCCTTGAGGAGTATCGTAAAAGCGTCCTAAGGGAGACTTTTTTCTTTTGGGATTAGCGGCGGTAAAGGGTTCACAAGGAGGAGAAGCTAAAACAACGTCAACTGCATCCTTCACTTCCTCGATTATTTCTAAACCGTGAACTGTACGTATATCTCTAACCCAAACCTTCGAATTCGGAAAGTTTTGTTTATAAGTTTGAGCTGCTTTTTCATCAATTTCTATTGCCAATTTATCTTCAAAACCTTCCTGAACAAAACCTAAGCTGAACCCTCCTGATCCTGAAAACAGATCTACAAATGAAAATTTTTTCTTTTCTGAATTAAGAGCCATTTTTGCAGCACAACTTCTAG
>JAGLXK010000044.1 GCA_023132955.1 Candidatus Heimdallarchaeota archaeon | reverse complement strand
GAGTTTCCCAACCCATGTGATGTGTGATTGCAGGATTACCAAAAGTTCTCTCAAGATAAAAGGGGCGCATTTCAGCATATACTTCTTTATCAACTAAAGAACCGTTCTCCCAGTCTAGATAAACTTCCTTATCTGGTTTTCCATGTTGTTTCAATAAACCTTCTATGTTCGACATCAGATTTACTCCAATATTTCAGTAAGAAATTTTTCAATATGATCTACATCAGTGAGCATTAATTTTCCTGTTTTGTAGAAAGATAAGCTAGTTTTATCAAATTGAAACTTTTCAACCATGTTGCCGATTTTTTGTATCAGTTTTCCTTTTTTTGAAATCTTTTCATAGACTTCATCAATAGTACCCCATTTGAGCATAACGACATAACTATTGTCTTTTTTACAACTCTCTACTATCGAATCTACATATTTCTGATACAAAGAATTAGCTCCTTGTTACATTTCTAACGAAAGTATTGCACTTATTTAATCTTTGTTTTTATCAATTTTTTTCTCTTTTTCCTTTAGCATTGCTTTACATTTCCAACAAAGATATGTAGGCTTGAGAATTGCTTCTTCTAGATTCTTAGAATATTGCATAACACAAACTTCTTTGCAGTGACCTAGTCCCAAAATATGTCCACATTCATGAATGCTCTCCTTTATTTTCATGTTTGCTGATTCTAGTCTAAAAAAAGATACTATAGCACCATAAAATTGAGTTGCTAATCCAAACACAAAATTCCTCCCGGGAACGTATAAATCTTCGTTAACAATCCATAGAAAATAAGTTATGTTTTCACCATCAATCAACTTATTTAGCAGTTTCTGACCATCATACTGGTTCCTTGCTTTGTTAAAAGTAATAATCTCAAGCTCTCTTTTCTTAATTGATTGGATGCCAAGCTCATAAGTAATTTTCAATTCTTTAACAACTTCCTCAACTTCATCATAATTTATAGAAGAATCATAGAATACTGTTAGGTTTGGAGACATGTTAATTACCTAATTTATTATGCTTGTTGTTTATTACTTTTGTGAAGTCTTACGAGTCCAATATATGTTGTTAGAAATCCCCAATACCCTTATTAATTGGAACTA
>JAGLXK010000439.1 GCA_023132955.1 Candidatus Heimdallarchaeota archaeon | reverse complement strand
TAATCATCTTCTCCCCAAACTGTATAATCTATTGTTTCATCATAAGTTTGAGCAGTAATATCACCACTCCAAACATTAGAAGCTCCTTCGGACATTGCTTCAGTTCCCCAAGAAGTACCATCATGATAATAAATACCTGCTGAATCTACATCTGAGTCTTCATCAGTCATAGTTGAAGAAATGGTTACAGTGTCATCGTTTTCTATATCGCTTGAAGGAACAATGGTAGGAGTACCAACAGCAGGAGAATCCCAATCATAAACCGTGAAATTTCTTGCCCAAAGAATATGACAATAATCAAAATACATCTGATTACTATCTGAAACATTCATACTATCCATCATTAAATACAAAGTACTAGTTGCATCATGCCAATCAGAATCATCCGCAACATAAACAACAGATTCATGCCAAGCATTACTATCGATATTATCAGCATAATAAGAAGCAGACTTCGTTCCACTATTGGTTATACCAAAACTACCAGCACTCTTATAATAAATATATTCATCATCATCATAACCTCCATTACTTTCTAACTTAAATCTTGTAACCATAACAGAATAATCACTTTGGTTAAGTATCGAAAAAAAACCTATTCTCCAAGCTGCTGCATGGGGATTAGGATCAACAGCATCATCTCTATCTATTTTATATTCTCCTGTAGAGGTTAAGCTTGAAGAACCATAGCTAGAATGAGTTGACCAGCCTTCATAACTCCCCTCCTCCCAATCATAATAGTTTCCACTCCCATCATAAGACCAGCTATCACTAAACATGACATTATCGGAAGGATCTACGGCTTTAACAAAATAGTATAAAGTTCCAACTGAAAAATCATTAGCAGAACTAGTCCAAGACCAAATATCACCAACAATATTAGACATAGTTTCTTGTGCCCAAGTAATTTTATCACAAGACCAATAAAGAGTAGCGTTATCTATACCACTTTCATCGGTAATAGTAGCATTAAATTGTACTAAATTATCTGGTTCATTATAATCATTATCATCTACCACATTAGTAATAATGGGAGGAGTTATGTCAGGATTAACTGTAAAACTATACGTTGCTGTTGTATCTTCACCAGCAGGATTATCTGAATCTTTGATGTAGAAGTAATAATCTATCTCATCCCCTCCAATAGCTCCCATGTCATCTGGACTGAAATTATCTTTCTTATAAGTATTAGAATCTAAAACACTCATAGTAGCATAATTCCAAGAACCTGTATTCATCCTGTAATAAAGCCTAAATAGAAGAACACTTAACTCTGGAAATTCTGTCTTTAGAACATAATCACAACGATAATCGCTTTCGTAATCATAATCAACATCACCAGTAAGACTTGGTGTTCTTGAGGGATTACTTAATTCTGTAGCTGCTGCCCCTATAACCATCAAAGGACTAAATAGTCCTGTAACAACAA
>JAGLXK010000438.1 GCA_023132955.1 Candidatus Heimdallarchaeota archaeon | reverse complement strand
ACTGTGAATAAATTACATGAGGGCTATCTAGTTACTCTAAAACTAAAGAAAGATGAGTAAGATGAGCTTTGATGAGTTTTTACATTTGCTCAAAAATGATCGAGATGAATTAATAAGTAAAGCTGAAACCAAGAGAGAAAGAAAATATGGCAAACATATTACATTTTCCCGAAATGTCTTTGTCCCAGTAACTCATCAATGTCGTAATCGTTGTGATTATTGTAGTTTTGTTTCAGATGATCCCAATACTTGGATTCTTCCTAAAGATTACAATGAAATAATAATGAAAGCTAAAGCTGAGGATTGTAAAGAAGTTTTAATCACCCTAGGTGAGAAACCAGAGGAAAAATATCAATCAGCATTGAAATTTCTTAAAGCATTAAAATTTCAAACTACTGTAGAATATGTTAATTATTTGTGTGGAGTAGCTTTGGAACAACATCTTTTACCTCACTCCAATTTAGGCGTATTGTCTTCTTCAGATTTAAACTTATTAAAACAAACAAACGCGAGCATGGGTTTGATGCTGGAAACACACAGCTTAAGATTGATGGATGAGGGGAAACCTCACCAAAATTCCCCAGGTAAGAATCCGACCTTACGAATTAATACAATAGAAAATGCAGGAAAACTAAAGATTCCATTTACAACGGGAATTCTTATCGGAATTGGAGAAACATGGCAAGAGAGGATAGAATCTCTCCAAATAATTGCAGATATAAGTAGGGAATATAATCATATTCAAGAAGTAATTGTTCAAAATTTCAACCCTCAAGAAAATACTCCTATGGCAGACCATCCTGCCCCTAGGGAAGAAGATGTTCTAATAACCATTGCTTTGGCACGCGAAATTCTTCCAGCTGAAGTGAGTATTCAAGTCCCACCCAATCTTAATCGAGAGAGAATTATTACCGCTATCAATCATGGAGCAAACGATGTGGGGGGAATCTCTCCAATCACTATCGATTATATTAATCCAAACATGATATGGCAAGAAGAACAATACTTGGTTAAAGAACTTAATTTAGCAGGATTTTCGCTAAAAGAGAGACTTCCAGTTTATCCTCAATATGAAAAGTATTTAAACACTAGAATGCGCGGAATAATAGAGGAATTCAAGGTAGATGAAAAATTTAGCACCTCCAAAAATTGATCTTGTATGTGATTTAGCTACATTCAAAGAATTACATCAAGAAGAAATTACTGATCTCACAAAAATGCTAAAAAAAAGAGGAAAAGAACTATGGATTCAAACCTCTTTAGCTGATGATTTGAGGTTTCAACAAGTTGGGGATAATGTTTCATTTGTGGTTAATCAAAATATCAATTTTTCTCGTCATTGTTTGGGAACATGTAGATTCTGTTCTTATAGTTTAAGAGGTGAAACAGAGGAAATTGCTAACTCTAGAATGTCTCTTGATGATATCAAAATAGAAGCTGAAAAAGCAGTAGCTCGCGGGTGCACAGAAATTTGCATACAGGGTGGACTAGACCCCAAGCTAAATTATGATTATTATGTTGGACTTCTTAAAACAATTAAATCTGTATCTCATGATATTCACATCCATGGTTTTTCACCTTCAGAAATAGCTTATTTGTCTCAAATATCTGAAGAAAGTGTCGAGGATATATTCAAAGATCTAGCGAATCATGGACTTGACTCCTTTCCAGGAACAGCTGCAGAAATTCTTGTAGATGATGTTAGAAAGATTATCTGTCCCGATAAAATATCAACAGAACAATGGGTAAACATCGTATTAACAGGTCATTCAAGTGGTTTAAAATCAACTTCTACAATAATGTATGGACACATAGAATCTCTTGCTGATGAAGCAGAACATTTAGCAATAATAAAACACATACAATCAATCTCAAATGGGTTTACTGAATTCGTTCCTCTTCCATTTGTACATACAAATACTGTTCTCTACAAATACTTTGGAGCACGTCCAAGTAGTACGGGAATGCACGACTTAGCATTATTCAGTACTGC
>JAGLXK010000437.1 GCA_023132955.1 Candidatus Heimdallarchaeota archaeon | reverse complement strand
AGAGACACACAGTACGACGTAATAGATAAGAAAATCAACACTGTTGGATATAGACATGTTCTTGAGTCATTCATAGATGAGGATGTTTCTGGGGACAGTCATGTTCAAGAAAGACCTGGTTTTAAGAAGATGTTGGAATTTATCCAAATGCATAATTCGCAGAGACCTGAAGATCCCGTCAAAGAAGTTTGGGTACAAACACGTGACAGGATTTCTAGAGAAGTAGATATGTTAGGATATGCTTCTGTGCTCTTACGAAGCAAAGGAGTAGAAATTCGAGCAACTGAAGAATCTGATGAAATGCTTGTAACAAGAATTTACGATCTTCTAGGAGAGGAAGAGCTCAAAAAATATAGACAGAAAAGAATGTATGGAATCAAGAGAAGAATCCAAGATGAAAAAATCATGTCTCGTCCGCCTATAGGTTACAAAATTGAATCTGGCAAGCTACTAATTGACGAAGAAATGCGCCCCAAACTGGTTGAGATTTTCCAGATGTTTGAAGACAATGTAACTATGTCTACTATAAGCAATAAATATGATATTCCTCGAAGTACTTTAGCTTATTTAAGAAAAAATCCTATTTATCGAACTGGTGAATACTTCTGGAAAGGGAGAGTTGTTTATCAAGTTGAACCTATAATAAAAGAAGGAGACGTTGAAGTCAGAGATGAAGACGACTTCTATAGTTAATCTTACTTTTTACTTTTTTTCTTCTATTTTTTATTTTCCATTTTTCTAAAATCTCGGAACTCTTTTAAGTAATTGCACAATTGTTCTAGTTGAAAATAGCATGAAGAGTAGTTTGAGAAAGTGTGCTCTTATCTTCTTCTCATGTATTTTATTCATTTCGATGTCTTACTCTGTCAAATCAGAAGATTCAGAATTTCCTTATGAATTATTAGAATTTTCAGATTCAAGTGTTCTTATTTCTATCACAAGTGATCAAGGGTTTATTGATTATGGATTCTCAGGTTCAGGAACTGCTTTAGATCCATATCTAATTGAAAACTATGTAATTGACTCATTTGATTATGGTGCAGGAATACATGTTGAGGATACTACAAAACACTTTGTTATTAGAAATTGTTCAATTAAAGCACTATGGGTTTGTATCTTTATCCGTGATGTATCTGATTATACTGCAACTATAACAAATAATACTTGTTATACAACTTATACAAATCAATTAAGTAATAGAGGTATAGATATAAGAAGAACTAATGGTGCTATAATAACAAACAATATTTGTAAATACGAGAACTATAATTATTTCGATGAATATGGAGATTTTGGTATTTATTTGGCATATACCAATAATATGTTAGTTGATAATAATATCTGTTTGAATCAAAGTGCTAGTGGAATTTTTGGAGGGGGTGAAAATAACACTTTTACTAACAACTTATGTTCTTTCAATTTCTGGGGTTTAATGGTTGGAGGAAGAAATACTATCATAAAAAATAATATCATTACTAACAATATCGAAGGATTAGATACAGGCGGTGCTGAAGTAGAGATAGATAACAATACAATTGGATTCAATGAAAGAGATGGAATAATGACATATGGTTTAGTAGATTCAGAAATTACAAACAATGTAATTGAATTCAATGGGTGGTATGGAATCAGATCTTGGGATACGCACAGAAGTAAATTTACCTACAATCTAATTAGAAACAATACAGAATATGGGGTTGCATTAGATGTTGACTCGAGATTCAATACTGTTCATCACAACTACTTTATTTATAATCATATAGAAGGAACATCACAAGCTTGCGATTCAGGAAGAGATAACTCCTGGCATGATACTGAAACAAAAAAAGGCAATTACTGGTCTGATTGGGATCAAAATAGTACATATCATATCAATGGAAAAGCAGAAAACAATGACCTTTATCCCCTGAATGAGAATCTAGAAAGAACTTCTTCTACAAAATTATATTATCCAGTGACAATGATTTTCTTGTTGGTAATCTTACTACATTTAAATAGACGAAAAAAAATTAGGTTTTAATCTTAGAGTTATCTCTCTAGCTTACTAAATAAAATATCTCCCTGTAAATCTTTCATATTCACCTGGTAGTTTACCTATTTCTTGCAGATGAAGTAACCAAGCATGAGCTTCTGTTTCAACTTGAGGTTCCATTGCAGATCTATCGCCTCCACCTGTTCCCATTTGCATCTGGAATGGCCCCCAAGGACCTATCCCCTGCATGAAACTTGCTTCAGCTAAAACAACCGCTGCAAGATCTTTTAGATAAATTTCATCAGTTACGTTGACTAAACAGCGAGTAAAAGCTCTAACTAGCCAAGTAACATAATCGTTAATCCAATTGCCCATCATCCTTTTGGCCATATTCATAGCTATTTTTCCCATTGGAAAATTAGTTTTATAGTTGTCAAGATCAAATCTGCTTAAAGCAAAAGGAATGAGTATTTTTTCTAACTCTTCAACTTCGTGTTCACTCATGAAATAAAATAAGTATTTTCCTATTTATATATTATTCCACTCATTTAAAACCACAGCATGAATGAGCATGGCATTACTGGGAACAAATCTTTTTGTTTCCATTCTTCAGGAATTTTTTTTCCAGTATGCTCTAGAAGATGTTCAACTTTAGAATAACCAATAAGAATTTGAGAAAGCTGATTAATTGATAGTTCTAGAATTTTCTCCTTGGCAATATTTTGACCTTCGTTTTTTGATACTAAACATTTACCATCTTTTATTTGTAAATTCCAAATACCACTATTTTCTGGAAGAACATTGTCCTCGACTTGAAAATACAGTTTTTCATTCAATGCAGAGTGATAGTCTAGTTGTTCGAAAGACTTCTTAACATCTAAAATTCTAAACATTGCTGGCCATTGATTAAATTTGTGAGTGTCCTTTACACCATCTAAATA
>JAGLXK010000436.1 GCA_023132955.1 Candidatus Heimdallarchaeota archaeon | reverse complement strand
CTTTCACTATTTATAACTGTTCTTCCTTTTTTGAGGGTATATAAACCCCAAGAATTTTTTCTGACGCAAACTGCAACCTAACTGCAACTTTTCTAGTAAGTGATATATAAGCAAATCAGAGCTGTTTTGTTAGACATGGCAAGAAGGTCTACATATTATGAGCGTGGCACAACAACGATTTGAGGAACAAGGTGGTGTGCTTGGCACCTACCTTTCCCCTCATGATCTCTCACAAATTTTGGCTCCTGGCTTACGCAAAGCTAGTATTGTAAAGAGCTATTTTGTTAATCCTGAAGAAGATCGTACGAATCGCATCATGACTTTCATCGATCAACTCTCTAACATTTTCTTGGAGTATTATCCTGGCAAAATTGTTACTGAGGTTATCATGCAATTTCAGAAGCTTTTACCTGATTTTCTTGAAGATTATGGTTCAAATAAATATTTCACCAAAAATCACGTTGCTAACCACTTTTTAGCACTGTTAGATTTCCGTCTAACTTTAGTGGGTAACAAGTTATCACCTAATCACATTGAACATGTTAGAGATTTTCTGGGGTTAAAGAAGGGTAAAATATTCAGTTATTTCTCTATGAAAAAGACACAATCTGAGCTTTTTGCTGCAGGTTACATTCAAAGAAAAAGGAATAATATTTTTAGTCCTATGTTGAAGAACAGGGTTACTCAGCTGATAAACGAGATTGTGCTATTCTCTCCTCAGAATGAAGGCACACTTGATTTTATTCAGATGAAGGCTTTTGATCTTATTGATGATAGGATTATTCCTAAGATAGATATTGAAGATGCTGCTTTGGTAATGGTTTCAAGTCTTCTTACTTTGTATATCTCTGATAGAGGAATGATTCATGCTTACTGGATTTTACTGGAAAATAAGTATAAAGTAGATTTAGAATTTCTGAAAAGGAAGATCTACAGGTATCGTTCTTTAATAAAGAGGAAGAATGCGAATAATGAACTAGGTTTGGGTAATTTTGTGGAAAAGAGGAGTATAGATCATGGCAATACCTCCATTCATTCTAGATATCTATGAAGCATTCGTCGGAATATTTACAGGTGCTGCAAGAATAACTTTTCTTGCTCTCCTA
>JAGLXK010000435.1 GCA_023132955.1 Candidatus Heimdallarchaeota archaeon | reverse complement strand
GGAATTCAAGAACTACTGGAATCGAATGCCAAGAAAGAAATTACCTTTACTAGATGAGAAAGCTTGTTTTATTTGTGGAAAGGAAGCATTTGCATTAAATTCTTGGATCTACAAATCCAAAGGAACAAGTGTAGAGATTTATACTCCAGTTTGTAAAACACATCGAAATAGACTTATCTAGAAAAAATTCATTTAAGAAAGTTTATAATTTTGCTCTTCAATGTATATTAATGTTAGATTTTATAACTCCAGAAAAGAAGAATGAATTATTAATAACACTGCGTGATATCTCAAAAGAATGTAGCTTAAGTGCAATCGCTGTTGTAAGTTCTGAAGGACAAGAGGTAGCTTTCTTTGCTGAGAAAAGCACAGATCAAGTTATCATGTCTGCATTAGCGTCTGCTCTCAACTCAGCAGGTCAACAAACTGTAAATCAGATTAAGTGTGGAAATTTGGATCAAGTAATTATTAAGGGATCTGAAGGGTTTGTTATTCTTCTAAATCTTGACCAATTCATTGTTCTTGCCGCATCTAAAGACATTTACACTTTAGCTCTAGCAATGACAGTGCTTGGAAAATACGGAAAAAAAGTATATCAGATTCTTACGACTTAACTCGTTTTTTCCTAGTTATCAACAAATAAACAACACATACTGTTAGTGAAATTTCAACTACTATAGGCCCCCAAGAAACTTTTGCTAGAATATGAATTTTCCACGAATGTGTGCCAAATGAGGAACGGATTGCAAGAGTGTGTTCTCCAGGAGAAATTGAATATAGTGACGGGTCAAAAATGATTAAATATGTTCCATTACCATAATCAATCTTATCATAATTTCGAACAATAATAACATCCCTGTTCTCTACTGTTAAATAAAAATCCCAATTGGTTAAGGGTTTATAATTGTTAGCGGCATTTATTGTTACTTTTATAGTGTCTTCTCCCTTTACTACTTCCAAACTAGATATATTATAAGCAAATTCAAGATTTGTTACAACCGCTGCACGCATAATATTATGAAGCAATTCTTGATTATCTCCAAAATTTAAAGCAGAGTTCAACACTTTGTAATCCATTTGCAAATCATCATAGAGATATGGAGAATCTAGAAACATTGACAAATCATTTACTGCAACTACCAGTGAGCCATTATTACTTCTATAGTCAAAATAAACAAAACGATCAAATATAGTGCTATCGGAATCATTTGTTTTCATCACATCAAAAGGAGATGGAATAAAGATCTCTTGCAGACTATTAGGATTTGAAGTTAAAAGATGGAAATCTGATGATAAGTTAATCGTTTCATTGATTAATCCTGTTTGACTATAAGTGATGTTAAGTGCATCAAGAAGGCTATTAAGGCTACTAATATCACTTTCCTTAGAAGGAAAAATTACAATTGCGCCACCTGAATAATCTTCCCCCGGATAAATGTAATCTAAAATTGCTGAAGAATCCAAAGAGGAGAAATTATGAAGAAGTGAATTATTATGGTTAATTAAAGCTATAACTTCGTAATTATTGAGATCCAGTTGATTTAGATGGAAAACATTT
>JAGLXK010000434.1 GCA_023132955.1 Candidatus Heimdallarchaeota archaeon | reverse complement strand
GGTTCGAGAATCTCTATCATTTTATCTAATTCAGTGTTAAAATCCCAATATCCATTTTTCATATCTCCAGTGAATTTAAAAAAGTGATAGTTCTCAGATATTATTGCAATGTCTTCCTTTAACTGAGTTAGCATCTCAGGTTTGAAATTACTGAAATCATAATAGAGTTGTACATAAGTATTTACGAACATATAGTATGGATTTAATCCTTCTAAGTTAGCCCAAGCATTTTCACCAAAAGAGACCATTCCTCCATAAAGGTTAGTTAAAACTTGAGCAGAATCCATGGGAAGATTATAATCAGTCCAAATTCTTTCAAAATCTGCTGGACCTGGAGATTCAAATAATCCGACAATTGTTAGGTTTACATGTGTATCTCCTAAATAAGTATTATAAGGACCAATTTGAGATCCCCAGAAGGTAATTGTGTCACCTACTGTAACATTCAGATTTATGGAAGGAATATGATCAACAGTATGAGCAATATCATAATGTAATAAGACTTCTCCTGGTGCATATGGCAATCTTCCCTCAACTATGAACTCATTTATGAAATCGCTGTAATTGTTTGATACAGCCATATATGTTACAACTCTTAAAGAACTAGTATTAGACGTCATGTCCTCTATCATTCCATAGAACTGCGTCGAGTATTCAAACCCACTCACAATACTCGCAAAAACTTCTTGTTCTAGTTTAAATCCTGTGAAAATTTCACTTAATGCAACTTGCTCATAATTTTGGACAGCTGGAATGCTTACATCTTGGGTTCTTGTATCGTAACTGTAAGATAAAGATAAGCTTTCTTTTCCATCATTTAGTATGTTTAGAGTATTTGTATATTCATCAAACAATACTTCTCTCTTTGAACTATAAAGTGCAGTACTTGTTAGTATAATTAAAGCCAAAACAGTCATGCTAATTAGATTCATCAGATGACGTTTCTTGTTTGTTTTAAAAAGATCAAAAAGTGATGAGAAGAAATTAGAGATAAATACCCAGGAATTGATAAAAGGTAAAAAGAGTTTGTTCTTATCCTCATAAATTGGTCTGGTCAAGTATCTTTTAATTATAATGAAACCTCTTTTTACTCTCTTTCTAAGCAATATGATAATAAGAGCTAAAACTGATCCAGCAACTATTAAATAAATGCCAACGTTCTTGAAAAAGATCTGAAATCTATTTAGTTCCTCTAAACCAAGAAAACCAAGTTTCTTAAATTCTTCAATATCATAATCTGAGGAAACATAGAATGCAATCATCTCCTCTTCTGAAAAGATACGACCTGGCAGATCTCCTTGTGCTAAAAGCGTTGTATGTGTAAATATTCTTTTTCCATCTTCTGTTTCATAAACATAGAATGAATGATAATTATCTTTGTCAGGGACATTATAAATGAAGATTTCTTCTTTTGTGAAACTGGTATAGTCGTCAGTTATAATAGCAACCTTTGACTTCAGGTTATTTCCAGAGAAAAATTCCTCTGTACTAACATGGGGTTCTGAGTCAATAATATATTTTGAGTTGTTTTCTCCTTGAGCAACATAAAAATTATTGTATGGATAAACTCCTGTGGTTGTAACATTGAAATCAGCGAAATCAATAGTTTGGTTTATAGAATATTTTAGACGATAAATCTTATCGTCTCTTGCCATTACTAAACTGAAATTTCCATCATTTGTTAAATAAAACCTCGGATCAAATCCTCCTTCAAGTAGAATCATAGAATTTGACACATAAGAATCGTTGTACCCTTTCGTAGCTATTGTTGTATACGTGTGTTCATAGGAAAATCTAGGAGTTTCTCTATACAAACTATAGATTGTACTATTGACATAGTGATAATCAACTAAATAATCAAATTCCGCATCAAGAATCCATCTCTCCTCAAGAATATGTGAGCCATTTTCATAAAATCGTGTCATTTCAAACCTTGTTGTAGCAATTTCTGATGTTGGAGGCCAATTTTGAATGAAAGCTAAAACCATAACCATTGTGTTATTTTCTTCATGGTATAGTTTCATACGAGGATAGTTCATGTTAGCGTTGTAAGCATAAAATTCCTCATCACTTGGACCAGCTGTTTCTGTCCAGATGTATCTATGGAATTTCATATAGCCAAAGAAAGTGTGAAATGCATAAAATAATTCAATCCCCCCTTCTATAGTGAACAACTCGAAATAGTCAATATTGAAATCCTCGATTATTACGATGTTGGTTTCATCATTTACCTTATGAATTATCATAAATGTACTATTTTCATATAAAATTCGTGCGAGAAAATGAAAATTACCTGAAGTATCTACAATTGATTTAGTTTCTATACCTATTTCATCTCCTGTTCTGTTAAGGAGTAAGAATAGCTCATCATCCATTTCTATTTGAGCATTCACTCTCAATTGCTGACTAAGTGATACTGTTGATGAAACAAATAAGATTATCATGAATAATAGATAAAGGG
>JAGLXK010000433.1 GCA_023132955.1 Candidatus Heimdallarchaeota archaeon | reverse complement strand
GCATCTAGAACAATAGCTGAGAGATAAGGTCTAATTTCAGTATCTATACCTTTTAATTCGTAATCTTTAGAGTCAAAATTGATGAATCCTCCACAGTAATTTTCTCCAAATTTCTTTACTCTCTCTGCTTCTTCTCTATGATCTGTTTCATCAATAAAATTGATAACTGGAAAAGAATCATCTACAAGTTCAAATGGTCCGTGAAAAAATTCTGCAGCGGGTATAGGTGTGGCATGAATCCATTGCATTTCCATGAAAGAATTAAAAGCTAGCATATATGCTGAATGATACATTGGTCCTGCTCCAATAATGAACATCGATTTCTTTGAAGCAATCTGTTTTGTAACTTCGATAATCTTTTGTTCAGATTGTTCTACTACTGAAAACAAAGCTTCTGGTAAATTCTGCAAAGAAGAGAGCAGATTTTCATGAATATCCCAGTTTTCAGGTTCAGAAGCTACTAAAAATCCACTCACTAAAGCACTTGTAACTATAAATCGTGAATAATCACCCAGTTTTGTGTCTCCAAACAGTAATGTTTTCTGTACATTCAAACTTAAAGGGGAATCAGCTAATCTAGTAATTCCCAACGTATAACATGTTTTCTTGCTGCAATATTTAGCAGCTTCAACAATTTCTTGAGTTGTTCCAGAATAAGATCCTAAGACTACAACAGTTTGTTCATCTATGAAGTTAGGATCTTGATTTATAAACTCTGCAGGATAATAAGAAAAAACACGAGTTTGAATGCACTTCTTCTCGATCCAATAAGTAATAGATGACATAATACGATAAGGGGCTCCACAACCAACAAACACGAGTTTGTTAAATTTTTTTTCAGCTAATTCTTTTCCTAAAGTTACAGCTTCGTCTATAAGATTTATAGCACCTTTAAGATAGGAGACAAATTGATTTTTATCCAATATTTCCATTTGAAATCTGTATCAATCTAAACTGATCGAATTAATAATTTTGTTGTTAACCTCTACTGAATGATTTCATATCAAAAACAAGTAAATCCACAATATTTACTATTCACACAATTAATTGCTAAACTAGATGCGCGAATCAAAACGATTCTGAAGAAATTGTTTGATGTTTAAAAATATTAAAAAGTAAATTTACTTTCTTTATGATTTTCTGTATGAATCTGCAAATATAAACATCTTTCTTCTAGCAATAGTTGGTATTGAAATAATCTCAATGAGAAAAAATAAACGAAAAAACAATAAATGAAAGAG
>JAGLXK010000432.1 GCA_023132955.1 Candidatus Heimdallarchaeota archaeon | reverse complement strand
ATAGATTGGGGATTCTTCTGATAAGGCAGTTATTATGGTTTTTATTTCTGAATCAGAAAAAGCACCAATAACTACCATTCCTAAACCTAAAGCATAGCTTTCCAAATAAAGATTCTGAGCTGCAGCACCTATATCGAACAATGCATTCCTATAGTTGAATTCATATGTTTCATTATTTTCATATAATTTTGATTGATTCATAAACAATACAATTACTACAGTAGCATCTAATACCCATTGTTGTTTTAAACTCGCTTCCCATAACTCTTCTTGTTTTGAGTTGTTGATTATTTGATTAAGACTTTGATCTGCTGAAATATATCTGTAAACTCCCTCTTCAATCCCTTCGACATTACTAACTGACAAGTATGCACCAATGGACGAATTACCTAGAAGGGGGTTAAAAACAGATTCATTCGATTGTGCATCTATCTGGTTTATACTATGCTTTAACAAGTGTTTGATTTCTGTTTCCTTTATTGCATCAGGTAAATAATCTCTTATGGATCTTCGAGCATTAATAGCTTCTTCAACTGATGTAGATGTTTGGACGCCAAAATTGTAGTATTCTAACTTAAGATTATTGTAGCTATTGCAATTAAGTTTCTTATTAAGATGGAGATCTGCTGAATCCGTTTCCCATGCAAAAACAACAGCCAAAGGAATATATTCTATTCCATAAAGTGATTGTAAGAGATTCTCATCAAAATTCAAAACTATTTCTAGCTCTATAAACAGTGCTTTTGCTTGAATTCTTAAATTTTGTAACAAATGTCCAATTTCAAGATGAACATACCGTATTCCTCTGTTACCATATTTTTCTGTTGTTCGTTCATATTCTGCAGTTATAAGAAACAGAACTGGAGCGGAATTAATCAGTTCCAGACTTAAATGGTTATTGTCAGAAATGATCACTTGCAATATTGACATATAAGTAGGTTGTACATCAGATCGTATTAGCGAATGATCAGTTGGATTGAAAACATATGTTCCATTATCTAAATGCTCAAGTGTTATTCTAGTACTTATGAAGACATCGAGAGGATAAGTTGCTCCAGCACTTGGAACAGTTCGAGATGGAGGATGGGTTATTCCTTGAGCTGCCCATACTAATTGAGAAATACTGTTTAAATCAAAACTCTCATTTATTTTCTCTCTGCCTTGAGTGGAAAATTTAGAGCTTAAGACATCATCTAAAAGTACATCACTTTCTTTTTGTGGAGTTGGTAAAACTACAGAAGAACTAGCTAAACTTGGAATGATCAAGAAACACAGAACTATCAGTAGAATAAATACTAAACAACAAATCATGTTTCTTTTACCTTTTAAGAAATTTTTCTGTAATTCTGTTAGCATTGACTTTTCCCAAATTAGTTCAATATTAACATTAATCTATAACAATATAAGTCAATTCCTTAATCATCTTGAAATCTATTAAAAGTAAATTTAAAAGAGAATAGTGAAAAAATTTAATGTGGGTGAAATTCCACATTTCCTTCTCTATCAATTGTAGCACCAGCATGTCTTAAAGCCCAACAAGAAATTACTACACCCACTGGCAAACTTGCTGGGTGCCTTGCAGCAAATTCCATATGAACGTCAAATACAGATGTTCCTTCACCAAGACCCATTGCCCCAATTTCAAGTTTGTTTAAAATATGTTTGAGTTCTTTCTCAATTGAAGCAATATTTTCATCTTCATGATATTGATAAAGAGGTCTTAACAAGGCTTTCTTAGCAAGGTTCATACACATATCTTCTCCACCTCCGACACCTACACCCACAGTATAAGGAGGACATGCAAGAGGACCAGCTGCAGCTACCGCTTCTACAACAAACTCTTTCACTCCTTTGATTCCTTTTCCAGGAGGAACCATCTTCATTTTCCCAACATTAGAACTTCCTCCGCCTTTTGGCATAGCAATAATTTCACATTTATCTCCTTCAACCAAATCAAAATAGAACCATGGTACATATCCCCTTAAACCTACATTGTTTTTGGTATTTCCTTCAAACATGTCTACTGCGTTAGGTCTGAGAGGTACTTTCTCTGTTGCTTTCTCTGTTGCTTTGATTAGAGCTGTTTTAACTTCTGATTTAATAGGAAACTTATCCCCTATTTTAACGAAGAAAGATACTAATCCAGTATCTTGACACATGGGTTTAGTAAAGGTTTCAGCTAGATTGACATTTTCGTTAATCGCTTTTAATTGTGATTTACCTAAACTCCCCTCAGTATCTTTTTCGTCTTGAATCAGTGCTTCCTTTACTTCACTTGGAAGTTTTGTTGCTGCTATTTTGAGTAATTTAGCAGCCGTATCTTCTACTACTTGTGCAATATCCATCATCTTTTTACAACTCCTGCAAAATCTTTTCTTTATTAGCCTCGATGTTCTTTATTGATTCAGCAGTTAGGTTACCACCATGTGAATCAATTGTAACTGTTAAAGGACCAAACTCTTCTACCTCGTAGACCCATAAGCATTCAGGCATACCTAGTTCCTCATACCAAAAAACATCTATTACTTTTTTAATTCGATCAGCTGCTAATAGAGCTGCACCACCAGTAAAGTAACCATAGATACAATTTTCTTCTTGGCATGCTTTTGTTGTTCTTGCACCCATTCCTCCTTTTCCAATGATAAGTCCTGGATGAAAAGTTTTGATGAACTCATCTTGGAAGATTTCCATTCTTGCTGATGTGGTAGGACCAGCTGCAATAACAGTCCATTCTCCTTGCTCATTCTTTTTCATTACAGGACCACAGTGGAAGAGTCCTATTCCTTGGAAATCAACAGGTGGTTGTTTTCCTTCTTTATGTAACTCCAAAGCTTTCAAATGAGCTTCATCACGTGCTGTAACAATAGTTCCCGTGATATAAACTACATCTCCTATTTTGATTTTCCTAAGTTCTTCAAGGGGAATAGGAGTAGTTAAATGATATTCCATAAGCTTCTACCGAATTTATCATATTTAACTTTTCGATGGGGACTTATCTGTTTCAGAATTTTCTAGTTAGAATTAAGAATATTCATTGTCATATCGTCATATTAAAAGTACAACAAATCACTTTGGGAGACGCTTGTGGAGCACATATTACGGGAGTTTTTATAGGGAATTCAGAAGAAAAATGTGATGATCAAAATACTAAGAGTGGAATGCATAGAACTGAATTATCATCAAGTTCTGAGCACACTTTGTCATCAAGTGAAAAACCTCTATAATCGAGCAAATTATCTGGTAAAACAGTCGTTGAGTAAGAAGAAAAAACTGTTAGTGTACTGTGATCTCAATACCTTACTCAAGGAAGAAGAGTGCTACAAATCACTTCCCGCACATACAGCACAACACACCATCAAACTCCTTTGTAGAAATTGGAAGGGGTATTTCCGAGCGAAGAATGAGTGGAAGCGCAATCCTGCTGCGTTTTTTGCATTGCCCCATCCACCCAGCTACAAAGCGAAGGATGGGGAAGTAGTGGCAATCTTTACGAACCAACAAGTGAGAATAAAAAATGGATGGCTAGTCCTTCCTAAGAAGGTAGGTTTTTACTACAAAACTCGACTAACAGCTCGTACCAAGCTGAAGGAAGTGAGGATTGTTCCACGAAGAGTAGGATACACTCTTGAGCTCGTCTACGAGAAAATTCTCCCTAAGATGAGAAAACGTTTTACCAGGAAGGGAGCAATCGATTTAGGGTCTATCAATCTCGTGACCTTTGTGGATAACCTTGGCAGTCAACCAATTGTTATCAAGGATTATGGGAAGGGAATCAAAAGTATTATCCAATATTATTTGAAAAAACAAACACAGATAAGAGAGCTATATGTTCAGCAACAAAGAAAGCAATTGAAACAGAAAAACAGACTTGGGTATGGTCCAGCTTACTATCATCTTCGCGAGAAGTGGAGAAAGAAGCTTAACGATGCTATCCACAAGCTCACTAGGTATTTGGTAAACTTGTGGGTGGAACGAGATTTGCATGAAGTTATCATTGGGTACAATGCCAAATGGAAACAAAAGGTCCATTTCGGGAAGAAAATCACACAGATATTTGTAGCTATTCCTTTCATGAAAATCATCAATATGCTGCGTTATAAAGCTGAGGAGCACGGAATCAGGGTTGACCTCATTCCAGAACAGTATACCTCAAAAAGCAGTTTTCTGGATAATGAGTATCCTAAGAAACGTGCAATGTATGTTGGACAACGAGTCACTCGAGGATTATTCAAATCTGCTCAAGGACATTTAATTAAC
>JAGLXK010000431.1 GCA_023132955.1 Candidatus Heimdallarchaeota archaeon | reverse complement strand
AATTTTATCTCGAAGACATCTATATATCTGATCAAAAAATTACAAAAATTGTTCCTTCTGGAAAAATTCTACCATGCAAAAAAATTATAGACTGTACAAATAAACTAGTCCTCCCTGGTTTCATTGATCCACATGTTCATATCAATCTTGACTTGGGTGAATTCAGATCAAGCGATGATTATGAAAGTGCTTCAAAAGCTGCAGCATTTGGTGGCATTACAACATTTATAGATTTTCTTGAACCAATAAGTTATGTTCATGAATTTGATAAAGTGCTAAAGAAGAAAAAAAGCGAAGCAAAAACATCCTATATTGATTATGCTTTTCATACAGCAGTTGGTAATTTTAATGATGATGTGGACGAACTCATCAAGATTTCACGCGAAAGTGGAATCCCTTCTGTTAAATTGTTTACCACATATTCTGAATCTAATCGCAAAATTTCTTATGCCAAAATTAAAGGGTTTTTGAAGAATTCCAATAAGACAAATACACTGATTTTAGTTCATGCTGAGAATGATGAGATGATACTCAATGCAAATGTCGAAGATACAGTAGAGAGTTATGGAAGTTCTAGACCAGCAGCTTCAGAAATAGAAGAGATTGAGAAACTAGCTAGGTTTGTAGCAAAATTCAAAGGAAAGCTCTATTTTGTCCATGTCACTTGTGGTTCATCAATTGAACTTTTGAATAATAAATACAAAGAACTTCTAGGAAAGAATATTTTCATAGAAAGCTGTCCACAATACTTCCATCTAACAAAAGATGTCTATGATAATGAAAATGCCAACTTATTCCTTCTTGCACCACCACTACGTTCATCAGAAGAACAAGAAAAACTCAAACAGAATATTTCAGCTATCCATACTATAGGCACTGATCATTGTCCTTTTACTAAAGAGGAGAAAATGCGTTATAAGAAAGCAAGTAAGGTACCGAAAGGACTAGGGAGTTTGGAATTTAGTTTTTCTCTCATGTTTCATCTTTTTGGTAACAAAATCATAGATAAGTTCACACTAAATCCAGCAAAGATTCATAATCTC
>JAGLXK010000430.1 GCA_023132955.1 Candidatus Heimdallarchaeota archaeon | reverse complement strand
AATTCTGTCACTTCATCTACAACTTCCGTTACTTCTTCAATAATTGCTTCAACAGCTTCAGCAACTTCTTTTTCTTCCACTAAGACTTTTGCAATCATGTTACTGATCTGATCTTCTATTCTTGAAACTGCTTCATCCACTATTTTCTCAATAGCTTTCTCAGCTAGTTCCATTGCCTTTTCTCTAATTTCTTCCTTAGAAGGTAGTTTTTCCTCAATTTGATTTCCTACTGCGCCCATGATAACTTTGGTTATAGCACCTTTAATATGGTCCATTCCAAGCTCTTTAAGAGTTTCAACATTCAGATTATCATGTTCAAGTTCGACTATTCTACCGCTTATTTCTACCTCAAGTGCTTCGATTGTCACTTGAATTTCATTCTTCTTCTCATCGTCAGTTTCTTCTTCTTTCTTTTTCTTCTCCTTCTCCTGTTCCATTTTGAGCTTAGCGATTTTCTTATACTTCTCTCTAACAAGTTCTTGCATCTTTTCTTTGTAATCTTGTATAAAAGGAGGAATATAATCCTCTATAACCTGTTTGATTTCTGAAATCATCCCTTCATCAATAGGATTCTTAGGTACTTCCACTTCAGGAATTTTAGGAGTTTTATCTTTGAATTTTTTAAACAACATTCATCACCTATTACATTTGAAACTGATTATCAATTATGTTTCTAGATGTACATAGATATGTTTCTGGTTAATAAGGTTAAAGAAAAAGGAAATAAGGAGAAAAACAGAAACCTACAACAACAGAAATGACTTCTTCCTGAAATTTTTTGTAGGTTCTTGTCTAGCTAATTTAAATTCTGAATCTTATCTTTCATTAAGAAATTAATATAGATTATTGCTCCTATTCCCTGTAAAATATAAGCTACAGCTATTATGTAATTCAATAGAGAATTTCCTAGTCTATGGGCAATATATTCAAATAAACCACCAAAAGCAGAAGCTGATCCAACAATTATTGAGTAAACTATAGATAATATTGCTAATGATAAGAAAGAATATTTGCTAATCTTGTGGATATCTGCTGCCATGAAGAATACTATAGTGTAGAGAATAACTGCTAGAACTAGTAGAAGAGGAGTTATTGCTATTATAGTCATGTGAAATCGATTTATCCTGTAAACTAAAAAATTTAATGGACCTATGATTTGTTTCTGTCATATGGGCATATAACAGTTCTTTCTTAGAGAGTCATTGCTGAAGAGCTCACTCTAAGTGGGTAAACCACGTACCCTCCTACCCCGCCCACACTTCGCGGAGGAAGTGCTTGCGGATCGCTTTTGAGTAAAATATTGTAAGCTGCATTCACATCAGCATTGATGAGAATCTTTTGAGCTGAACGATACATTCCACGATGGATTCTTTGCCCAGCATAGTTAGTTTGTTTGGTTACTGGCTCATCATCCAAGAAGCTACATTTGGAGGTATAACTCTCATCTATCAACTCGATCGTAATTCCTCTCTCCTCGGCTTTGTACTGAAGAAGAGAGATTAATTTATGAAATGGTATCATCACAAACAACTGAGTGGTTTTTTTCCTCAATCTTACTTGCTGTTTCCACCGGGGATTGTACCCAATACAAATGGTAGCCAAAGCTCTTTTCTCCCATAACTCAACTAAGAAATGACTAAGCTTGTGGAAACAATCTTTAACTTTTCTTCTCCATCTTTCTTTTGCTCGATAATACGATGGTCCATAACGAAGTTTGTTGACTTGCTTCAAATTTGCTCTTTGCTGTTGTGCATACTGTTCCTGTAATTGACTAATCTTCTTCAAATAATATT
>JAGLXK010000043.1 GCA_023132955.1 Candidatus Heimdallarchaeota archaeon | reverse complement strand
AATGTTCTTGCATCTGTTCAAAATCGAACAGGTTCAATAAGAGTAGAAAACTTAGCTGCTGAAACAGGAATAAAACCTCAACATGTGTTACGAGTTCTAGTTGATTTACGTGTTAGAAATCACATAAAGTACAGTTATGACTCTGCTACTGGAGAAATTCAATTTGGGGAAACAGTTTCATATGACAAAGCTCCTGAATTTGTTACTCCCTTACCTAAAAAACAAGCTGATGTCATTTTTGCTGGAGGGGAATCAAGTTTCTGCCCCTACTGTGGTCATAAACCTCCTGAAGGATCTAAGTTCTGTGAAAGCTGTGGTTCTAATCTTGCTTAAAACTTCTTTTTCTTTATTTTTTATTTGTGGAAAGTTAAATGGATAACATCGTTATCATGTAGTTCATAAGATATTCCAACCCTTTTTCTTCTTCCAGTTGGACCACCTTCAAGGATTAAGGCATCTTTGAATATGTCAATTTTACTTTTACTTATTTTGTTTACAACATCTTCAACAATTACAGTATCGTTGTAAAATACTACAGGTCGGTCTTCTATTTCGTTAAAGGAATTCATAGTGAATATTCTTACTGGTTTGATAATTTCAAACATGGTTCTCTTTATTTCATCAAGATCATTTACGAACACATTCTTCAGACTGTTATAAGATATGAAACCGAGATTTTCCTTCTTTACCAAAAAAGCTGGAATTCTTCTTGGACTAGTTTGAGCAAAACCATCACTCAACCTTTTCTCAACTAATTCAATATTCTGCTCCTCTAACTCAGATAACACTATAGTAAAATCTTCAAAAGATTTACCCAAAATTAATAAGCAATCTGTTGAATATACTAATGCTAGAGTCGATTTATCATAAATCCAACCTCCTTCACTTATTGCAGGAAGCTCTACTAGTTGGAACTTTATTCCCTCGTATTCTAAGGCACCATATTGTGGTTCTGTTGTGGTATATTCATAGTCTCCTACAGGTATTTCAGTGCCGCATAGATTGTTGATAAGAGTACTTTTACCACTATTTGTTGTACCTATAACAAGGATTTGCGGTGTTTCTTTTTTGGTTTTAGTACTTTTTCGAGAAGCTTTTTTCGCTTGTTCCATTGTTTCTATTTCTTTTAACTCTCGTCGCAGCTTATCCTTGATTTTTCTATAGTCTCCAACATCAAACTGAATTTCTTTCAGTAATAGACGAATTTCCTTTGCTCGCTCATCCCCTACTTTCCCTTTAAGTCGACTGTTTATTTCATCCATCATTACACTATAAGGCTTAGGCATTCGTATAACCTGTTTTGATTTTAATAAAATTCGTTTGAATGTTTATTAATCTTGTTTAGCCAATGCTTCTGTTACTAATCTCTTGCTTAACTCCCATAAGAAATCTTGATTGTGTATATTCTTAGTCATCTTTGCTGTTTTTGATTCTTCACAATCAGTAAAGTATTTACCTGTTATTCCTTCTAGATCATTAGAGGACGCAGCATACACTGAAGTTTCTGCACTCTGTTCAATTGTACGGGTTGGTATAAGGTCGGCTATTTTTCTGAACCATTTAGAAAGTCCAACAGTAGTCATCTGTGTTTCCACATGTCCTGGATTTACGGAGTTCACTGTCACTTTAGTTCCCTCCAGTTCTCTAACAAGTTTGTTGGTAAACAGAACCATTGCAGTTTTGGAATTGCTGTAAGCTTGTTGCCCCATGTATCCTTTTTCTAAAAGTGGATCTTTCATTTTAATTTTGAAGGATCTATGTATGTTAGAGGAGAGATTAATAATTCTGGACGGGGAACTTCGCTTCAGGAGAGGAAGTAATAATTCTGTAAGATAATAATGAGCTAAATAGTTTACAGCAAACGTGCTCTCATATCCATCACATGTAGTTGTTCTCTTCATATGAAACACTCCAGCATTGTTTATCAAAACGTGCAAATTAGCGTGAGTTTGTAGAAACTCATCTGTAAAACGTTTTACATCTTTCAATGATGCCAAATCACAGATTAAAAGCTCAATGTTCTCATTGTCTGTTGTCTGAATTATTTCTGCTTTAGCATATGCTCCTTTTTCTTGGTTGCGACAAACCATTATTACACGACTCCCTAAAGCAGCTAATTGTCTTGTAGTTTCTTTCCCTATCCCTGTATTAGCTCCTGTTATCATACAGGTTTTTCCCTTTATCCAAGAATCTTCTGACATAGTATCACATTAGTTGATGATTTTCTCAATATTAATAATTCGTTGAAACAAAAATTTATGCGAATTATTTATTAATTTATCAAAGTTTACGAGCTTCATGAGTTCAGAAAAATCTAAAGTCTATTTTGGTTCTGTTCAACATGGAAGAAATTCTGCTTTTGCTTCTTTTGCAGCAAAGGTAGACAAAATAACAGATCTTTTACTTGAAGAAACACCCATTGAAAAGAAGGATAAAGTTGCTGTTAAAATGCACCTTGGTTTCAATGATGGTTATCAAACTATTCCTGTTTTCTTTGTTCGTAGAATAGTGGAAGCAGTCAAAAAACGAGGAGGATATCCCTTTGTTACAGATAATCCCACTTCTGTTTATAACGCTGTTAATCGTGGTTATACTCAAGAAACATGTGGATGTCCTATTATCCCGATTGCAGGTGTAAAAGACGGCTATACTACATCAGTAGATGTTAACTATAGAGGAATAGATAAACTGGAACTTGCAGGAGCTTTGAAGGATGCAGATGTTTTAGTTGATTTATCTCATGCTAAAGGTCATGGTGCTTGTGGATATGGTGGAGCAATAAAGAATCTAGCTCTTGGAGGTTATTCTGGTCCAACCCGTTGGAGAAAAATCCATGGCGCGTCTGATCTAGATGAGTATTGGGACAAAACAAAAGGTAATCCTGAACTAGCTAAGAAGCTTGTTGAATCTTGTCCTTATGGTGCTCTTAGTTATGATGAAGAAAAAGATGACCTCAAAAGAGAATACCATGATTGTCATCAATGTATGACTTGCTTGCAGGTTGATGGAGGTCTTGGGGCTGTTAAACTTCCTCGTGAAAGTTACACTGCCTTCAATGAGATGATGGCTATAGCAACAAAAGAAGTACTGAAAACCTTTGATCCTGCTAAAGTTATGTACATCAATTTCTTGACCCAAATCACAATCTACTGTGACTGCATGGGCCTAGGTCAGTCACCATTCATAAATGACATTGGTGTTGTTGGCAGCAAAGATATTGTAGCGATAGAAACTGCAACTCTTGACTTGATTAAGAAAGAAGAAATCATTGAGAAAAACATTCCTCCTTACTTCAAACACGTCAACCTTGATCCTAATGAAGACTTTCATCCCTTCACTCGCGTTCATGGTCCATACAAAGATCCTTACGAAACAGTACAATTTGCTGAGAAAATGGGTTTGGGAACATCTAAGTATGAACTTATTGAGATTCTATCTCCTGAAGAAACCATGAAGATGGAACCTCCAAAAAGAGTGTTTGAAGGAGAACCCACCTTCTTTTAAACATGAAATCGCTTCTCTTTCTTTTTTTCTCCTTTATTTTGTAATATTTTAAATAGCGAATGAATAAATACTTCCCTTAATAGAAAAGCCTAAAATAGATTTGGATTTAGTTGAAAATTTCATCATTAATCCAATTATTGAATAAATCTTTGAAGTATTCTAAGGATTTTTGAACAATAGAATAATGTGTAAATTTACCCTTCTTCCAACCTTTAACCAAATTTAGATTTTCAAGGATTTTAAGGTGATAGGATATATTAGATTGACTTTTTCCTAATATGGCCTCTAATTCACATACACACCGATCTTTTTTCATTAAGATTCTAACAATTAAAATCCTATCAACATGAGAAAAAGCTTCCAATAACTTTGATAAGTTAGCAAGGTATGATTCATTTAATATTTTCTTTCCGTATTCTGTTATTTTATCATAATATGCACTTGCATCTTCGATATCTTCACATTTTGCTAGTGTTATGATTAATTCCGTTTCCCTTTTACTATATTCCATACATTTCACATAACTTCAACTATATTAATAAACTATTTATCGGACATTTACACATCAATAGTTTTTAATATGAACCAACTATTCTTGATGTATAAAAAATTTCTGACATGTGAAAAGATTTGAGTAACAGCGTTGAAACTAGTCAAATTGAGGAAGATAATAAAAAATATGAAGGACTAGGTTTATTTGAAAAATTATTGCCAATTTGGATTGTAATTTGCATGGCAACAGGTATTCTACTTTCACTATATGCACCAAGTATTGCAGAAACCATTGATAGTTGGCAAGTTAGGGGAATATCAATACCAATAGGGATATGTCTCTTTTTTATGATGTATCCTGCAATGCTGAATCTTAAAGCTTTAGAATTAAAGAAGCTAGCAAAGAATCCTAAACCAATTATCCTAACTTTAGTATCAAATTGGATAATTGCACCTTTTGTAGGGTGGGGGTTTGCTAGATTATTCCTTCCTGGAAATGAACAATTAATGTTTGCAATAATTCTTTTGTCCTCTAGTCCTTGCACAGCCATGGTTTTGGTTTGGGGTTATTTAGCTGATGGAAATCAAGAACAAAATGTGATTACTACAAGTCTTAATACAATAACAATAATAATCGGATATGCTCCTATGGTTGCATTACTGTCTGGAATTTCAAATATATCCATAGATGTCATATCGCTCATTATATCAGTAGCAGTTTTTATTGGAATTCCACTTATTTTAGGTGTAATCAGTAGAGCACTAATCATAAAAGCAAAAGGAGAAGAATGGTTTAAGAGTAAATACATCCCAATTGTTGGTAAAATATCAATACTAGCTTTGCTGACAACTCTAGTTGTTCTGTTTTCATTAAATGGAAATGTAATGATAAGTAATTTCAATTTATTATTACTAGTATCGGTACCATTATTATTAGGCTTCATTATAGTAGTTGGTTATAATCTACTTATCACTCGATTCACAAAATTAGCATATAGAGAAGGTGTGATTACGGTAATTATTGGATCATCAAGTCATTTTGAAATTGCTATTGCTACAGCTATTGCCATGTATGGAGTTGGTTCAGTAGCAGCTCTAGGCACTACAATGGGGTTATTTTGGGAGATACCAATCATGATTGGTTTAGTATATCTCGCTAAATTTCTTAAAAAGAAACATTGGTGGAAAGGGACACCAATGTGATTTTTATTTTTCCTTTTTCTTTCCAAGCCAAGTTGCAATTAAATCAGTTATAGGACCATAAGCTATACCTGCTGCAAAGGTTGTAAAGCCGAGAAAAGGATCTATTAGCAGAACAGCTGCAGAAGTAATTAAACCTAAAATTGTTCCTCTAATACCAGCATTTAACCATTTTTGCCATTGTTCTCCTTTGATAATTATTATTCCATCAGCTAATCCAATAAGCATTCCTAAAACTACTCTCATTGCCCAGATACCCATAAGATAGATTATATTTTCTGCATAGGTTCCAGTTATACGCTGTCCCACACCAAGTATACAAGCTACTCCTAATAAAGCACCAGTAAGTGTGGATATCCAAAATCGTCTATAATTTACCATTTGTCTCAATCTTACTTGATTAGAGGAGACATAAAAATTCTACGTAATGACAAGAGTTTGTAAAAGAGCTAGCAAGTCACATCGAACATTTTTTAAATCTTCTTTCCACTTTTGACCAAGTGAGCAAAATGGATTTGAAAGGTAGATCACTTCTATCATTAGAGGATTTCACTGCAGATGAAATCCGTTTTCTTCTAGATGAATCTAAACGTTTGAAAGCTGATTTTAAGGCCTATAACAGAACTAAACCACTTGCTGGTTTTACTCTAGGTATGATTTTCCAAAAACGTTCCACTCGTACTAGAGTTTCAACAGAGGTTGCAATGTATTTCCTAGGAGGTCATGCAATTTTCTTGAGTTCAGCAGATATCCAGCTTGGTGCCGGTGAATCTATTAAGGATACATCACGTGTTCTTGCAAGAATGGTTGACGGTATACTTGCACGAGTTTACGCACATGAAGATGTTGCAGAGTTAGCTAAACATTCTACTGTTCCAGTTATCAATGCACTCTCGGATAAATACCATCCTCTCCAGATTCTTGCTGATCTTCTTACTATTGAAGAACACAAGGGCAGGTTGGCAGGTTTAAAACTTGCATGGGTTGGTGATGGAAATAATGTTTGTAATTCATTGTTAATTGGATGTGCAAAAATGGGTTTAGACATGTCAGTAGCTACACCAAAAGGCTTCGAACCATCTATTGATATTGTAGAAAATGCTAAACATTATTCAGATGAAACTGGTGCCAAAATCATAATAACCAATGATGCTGTTGCAGCAGTAACAAATGCAGATGTTGTTGTAACTGATACATTCATCTCTATGGGAGAAGAAAAGGAAGCAGCAGCTAAGCTCAAGGCTTTTGAGAACTATGTTGTCACAGAGGAACTTTGTGCTAACGCTAAACCTGATTATCTCTTTATGCACTGTTTACCCTACAAACATAAAGAAGCAACAGAAGAAGTATTTGAAAGTGGAAATAGTGTAGTATTTGACGAAGCTGAAAACAGATTACATACTGTTATGGCTGTTCTAAACGCTTTAATCGGGAGTTAAAATTCCTCCCTTTTTTTGTATTTTTTTAAAACCTTTTTTGTAAACCATAATTTACAACTCCTACATTGTTTTTAGACTGTTAACTTTTCAAAACAGAATATAGGTTGAGATGGAGGAAGCTAGCAAAAAGTGCCTTTATGAGAATTATGTTAACGTGGTCTTGCTAGCCTCAAATAAATAATATGACAATTGTTTAAAAACCCAAAAAAAAGTGATATATAAATCATCCAAAGAGGTTTTCAAAAGAAACTTGGGACCAGTCTATTAAACTCATTATAATACCAAAGATAATTGTAAAAATGAGTATGGCTATGCCAATTAGTAAGATCTCCTCTAAGATAGGGCCACCTTTTTTGTTCTTCAATCTTAAACTTTTCAACATTCGAAAGAGTAACATTTTAGTCAAAAGTAGTACTCAAGGTCAATATTTAAACTCAACAAAATATAGAAAAAAAATGAATCTTTCAAAGCAATCTATGTCATGAAGTAACAATCTGTAATTCTGCTTCAACAACTTCTTTTTCTGATGTAAGTTCTCTATCTGTCACATGTTTCCCAGCAATTATCTGTGATGCAATACCTGAAACAACTTTCTTTTTGAATTTCTTAGAACGTTTTGTTATCCAGATTAACGGTCTAAACATCTTTGGTTGTATGAGGTTTTCTTTTGGTTTTAGTATAAGCTTAACAATTTCTTGAGCCAATTTTGCAACATTATATCCTTTGAACGATGCTTTTCCAATATTCGCCACTTGGTTAAATTCAGTATTATAAGGTCCTGGTAAAACAGTTGAAACCAATATTCCATGTCCTAACATTTCTTCTCTTATACAATCATCAAATGTTTTTACAGCTGATTTGGTGGCAGAGTAAACAGCGAATGGATATGTTGGAAGCATTGCCAAAGTAGAAGATAAATTGATAATGTGCCCATGACCTTGTTCTTTCATCACTTTTGCAGCTTTTTGAGTTAGTTTGATTAAAGAAACAATATTTGTATCTATTAGTTCATTAATCTCCTCCTCAGGTTGTTCTAGAAACAGATTTACTTTTCCTAATCCCGCATTATTAATGAAAACATCAATCGAACCAAAAGCCGTTATTGAAAAATCTATAATTCTATTTCTATCATCACTGTCTCTAACATCAGCTATTATTGGTAATACTTTCAGACCTAGTCTTCTCAGATCCTTTGCGGTCTGCATTAATTTTTTCTTTCTTCTTGCAACAATCACTAGTTTTGGTTTATATTCTGCCAAAGCAAGTGATACTGCTCTTCCTATTCCAGAAGAAGCTCCTGTAATAACTACCACTTTATCTCGAATAGGAGAATCCTTTACCTCTTTTACCCTAACATCATGCATAATATCAGTAATGTTTCTAAAAAATT
>JAGLXK010000429.1 GCA_023132955.1 Candidatus Heimdallarchaeota archaeon | reverse complement strand
TCTATGATGGGTTAATTCGTGTAACAGATACTCAAGGAAAAGAGTTTCTCAAATTTGATGTTAATGACTATTTCCAACATATAGATGAGCATGTTGAAGAATGGAGTTATATTAAATTTCCATATCTGAAGAAGATTGGTTGGAAAGGTTTTATTGATGGTCAAGAAAGCGGTATTTATAGAGTAGGACCACTTGGAAGGTTAAATGCAGCGGATGGAATGGCAACTCCTTTAGCAGAAACAGAAAACAAAAGAATGTACGAAACCCTAGGAGGAAAACCTATCAATTCCACATTAGCTTTTCATTGGGCAAGATTAATAGAACTATTATATGCAACAGAAAGAGCTCAAGAGCTGATAAATGAACCAGATATAACTTCCAAAAAAATCAGGAACCCAGTTGGACAACCTGGTGAAGGAATAGGAGTAACTGAAGCAGCTCGGGGAACACTTATTCATCATTATAAGCTAGATGAAAAGGGGTTAGTCGAAAAAGTAAATCTAGTTGTAGCTACAACTAATAATGCTGCAGCAATTAGTATGTCTATCAGAGAAGCTGCTAAAGGACTTATCAAGAAAGGGGTAGTCAATGATGGATTACTCAATATGGTAGAAATGGCATTTAGAGCATATGATCCTTGTTTTGCATGTGCTACGCATTCACTTCCAGGTCAAATGCTTTTGGAAGTACAGATTTATTCACATGAAAAAAAATTACTCAAAACAATAAGGAGAGAAGATTCAAAATGACCGCAACTGAAACAAATTCTGAAATGGAGGAGTTTGAACCTAATATAATTGGTTTCTTATGTAATTGGTGCAGTTACGCAGGCGCAGACCTAGCTGGAACCAGCAGGATACAATATCCCCCCAACATTAAAATTATCAAAGTGATGTGTTCTGGAAGAGTAAATCCAATGTATGTTGTTAATGCTCTTCAACAAGGAGCTGATGGTGTTTTAATCGGAGGTTGTCATCCTGGTGATTGTCATTATCAACATGGTAACTTGTTAGCTAGACGACGAATGGCAATTCTGAAGAATCTTCTGGAATTCATTGGGATAGATTCACGGAGGGTTCGAATGACCTGGGTTAGTGCAGCTGAAGGTAGGAAATTTGCTGAAGTAATTAAAGAAGTTACTGAGGAGATAAAAAAGATTGGTCCAATGAAAGATATTCAGAGGGTGAATGAATGGTAGATCAGCAACTGCTTATAGATGAAGTTAAGAAAGTTGTATCACGTGATGATGTTAAATATGTTATTGGTTATAAGAAAGGAACAACTGGTTTTACAATAAGTCCAGCATTTGCTTACTCTACTGAATATGCGGACAAATTCATCTTTAACCCTCTATGCAAAAAGAATCTTGCTGCTTATCCTCTCTTAGAAGATAAACTTCCTTTAAAACGAGAAGAAAAAGAGGATAAAAGAAAGATAGGCATTGTTGCAAAAGGATGTGACACTCGAGCATTGGTTCAGATTATCCAGGAGAAAGGACTTAATCGTGAGGACTTAGTTATTATTGGCATTCCGTGTTCAGGTGTAATTGATTACAAGAAAATTACAGCAATGTTCCCCAATGAAACAGCTTATTCTACGATAGAAGAAGAGCAAGGATTTTATAAAATTACTATTAATGGAAAAGTTCATGAAATTGCTAAAGAGGAACTGTTAGCAGATCACTGTACTAGTTGTATTGCTCCTAATCCTGTTATTTATGATGTACTTATTGGGGAAGAGGTTGAACCTTGGGATCTGGAAGAGCATAAGAATCTCGATGTTCTAGAAGAAAAAGATGTTGGAGAGAGATGGGAATACTGGAAAGAACACTTTGATAGATGTATTCGATGTTATGCCTGTAGAGAAGCCTGCCCATTGTGTTATTGTAAGGAATGTATGGCTGATCTTCTTAATCCTCAGTGGATTAGACGATCTGTAAATCTATCAGAAAATACTGCTTGGAATATTATGCGAGCATATCATCTAGCAGGACGTTGCGTAGGGTGTGGAGAGTGTGAATCTGTTTGTCCTGTAAATATCCCTCTTATGGAATTAAACAAAGAGATTGAGAAAGACGTGAAAAATATTTTTGAATATTCTGCGGGTATGGACTCGGAAGAAAAACCATTATTTGGTACTTTCCGACCTGATGATCCCGAGGAGTTTATTATGTGAGGTGTTATGATGGAAAATTTAATTTTACAAAAAGACAAACTCCCTGAGCTGATTGAGAAGCTCTCTTCCAATCATGTTCTATATGGGCCTACTGAAGAAAATGGATTTTCATTGTTCAAGCAAATTAGTAATTTCGATGAGCTAAACCTAAAATACCTTTTAACACGTGTCCCTCCAAAATCTCTTATCTTCAAACAGACAGAGACTCTATTCAAGTTTACACCAGGAAGAAAAGGTACAGTTACTTCGACTGAAATAAATGAAGAGAAGAGTTTAATTTTTGCAATTAGACCTTGTGATGCTCGAAGTTTTAAAATACTTGATCCAGTTTTCGAAGGGAATTTTGAAGATCCTTTTTACATTTCAAAAAGGAAAAATACTGTTCTAATCGGATTAACTTGTAACTCTCCAGAGAGGAATTGTTTCTGCACTTCATTTGATGATAGTCCAGGTTCAACTGAAAATGTTGACATTCTTTTTACAGATTTAGATGATAGGTTCTATGTAGAAGTAGTCACAGAAAAAGGAAAAAATCTGATAAAATCAGTAGAAGATATATTTGAAAAATCTACAAAAAACGATGAAGATTCAAAGAGAAATATTGTAACCAAATCTGTTGAAAGTATCACAAGAAAAATGGATCTTGATGGATTAGTCCCTAAACTAGATAAGATGTTTGATCACGAATTATGGCATAATACTGCCCAAAAATGTATTGGATGTGGAATCTGTACTTATCTGTGTCCGACTTGTCACTGTTTCGATATGCAAGATGAATCTTCTCTGAGAGAAGGAGCAAGAATTCGTGTATGGGATTCGTGTATGTATCCTGAATACACTCAGCATGCCTCAGGGCATAATCCAAGAGCAATAAGAATGAGCAGAGTAAGAAATAGAGTTTATCACAAGTTCAGCTATTTCCCTAAGAATGAAGATATCACTGCTTGTACGGGTTGTGGGAGATGTATTGATTATTGTCCTGTAAATATTGATATCATAGATGTAATAGAAGAAGTGGGGGTCATATCAAATGAGTAAAAACCCATATAGCCCATGGTTAGCTACAATTTCTGGAATCACACAAGAAGCTGTTGGTGAGAGACCTATTAAGACCTTCAAATTAGTTTTGAAAGATGAAGAAGTCAAAAAGAAGTTCACCTTCCTACCAGGGCAAACTATTATGGTAAGTGTATTTGGAACTGGTGAGAGCATGTTCGCTATCTCTTCATCACCCACTCAAAAGGAGTACTTAGAAGTGAGCGTTCTAAGATTGGGTAAAGTCACAACTGAGTTGCACCAATATGAACCTGGAGATTCAGTAGGATTGAGAGGTCCCTATGGTAATCACTTCAATGTGAAAGAGTGGGAAGGAAAGAATTTGTTATTTATTGGAGGAGGAATCGGTCAAGCTCCACTTCGTTCAATAATTAATTTCGCTCTAGATAACCGAGATAAATATGCCAATTTAGACATTATTTATGGAGCGAGAAGCACAAATGATCTGTGCTACAAAGAAGAATTCGCAGAATTAGGAAAGAAAGATGATGTCAATATCCATCTATCTATAGATGTTGAAGAAGAGGGGTGGGATGACTTTGTAGGATTTGTTCCTGATAATCTTAAGAAACTGAATCCTTCCCCAGATCAAACTATTGCAATAACATGTGGTCCACCAATTATGATTAAATATGTCATCCAGAATTTAGTTGATTTAGGATTTAAAGATGATCAAATTTTCACTACTCTAGAAATGAGAATGAAATGTGGTATAGGCATTTGTGGAAGGTGTAACATAGGCAATCTCTATGTTTGTAAAGATGGTCCAGTGTTTTCATATGAACAACTGAGAAATCTAGAAGGAGATATGTAAGGGTG
>JAGLXK010000428.1 GCA_023132955.1 Candidatus Heimdallarchaeota archaeon | reverse complement strand
TATTTTGTTCTTTACGAAGGAAATTATATCACTCTCTTATATTTTAAATTGGAAATACTACAGTAACGGCATTTATATCTATTCCTACCAGATTGTAGGAAACCAGTTTGATACTGGATCAAAAATGATGTACAGATAGTTTCTAATTGCATAAAAAATAACCCCAATAATTGCTCCCCAAATTAATCCTCCAACAATATCTACGAAATAATGAACTTCTAAAGCTATTCTTCCGTAACAAACAGCTATTGCCCATAGTGCAAAAATCCACCCAAATGATGGAAAAAGAAGTACCATAAACATTGCTAAGCCTCCCATTCTTGACGCATGACCACTTGGAAAGCTAAAGTAATCTCCAGTTGCAATATATTTCAGAGCTACTTGCTCATTGGGTCTTTTTCGTTTAGTAAGGTATTTTATAGTAGCTGTAGTTAGTCCTACAGCTCCTGCTAACGTCATCTGAATCAAATTATCTGACCTTTCCATAAAGACATCCAAAATAAAGAATAAGATTGAAATTACAAACCAAGGTTGTGCATTCCCAGAAAGAGCAAAAAAACTAGCTATCTTGAGATTCTTTCGAGATTTTTGAGCTATTCTTTTAGATATTTTCTTATCCCATTCATCAATTTTCTTGAATAGCTCTTCCATAAAAATTACCTTTCAAAATTGTATTTAAGTATGAGCATTTATGCATTAGAACTTCTAATCATAGATTTCTTTGTTCTCATTATAATATCTTCTAACTTCCCCTAATTGATGAGGTTTATCAACATCCATAGCTATTTCTGGATCTTCATTTATAACAGCATGAATGCCATACTTAACCTTAAACACCCTTCTATTAATTGATTTCATAAATTTATCTAGAGTTAATCTTTTGAGTAAAAATCGGACAACTAGAAAAGGATTAAGAACAATTAGTAGTGATAGTACATTCTTTCGTTTATCTGTTAAATCATCCATGAGTTTCTCATAATTCAACATTTTTCTAACATTAAAGATAGATATATCCGCTCCACAAACATGGAATTTGTTTTTAAATTTAGCATAGGTCCTGTTTGAATTAGGAAATTTAGCTTCCATGAATTCTCTTGGAATAATAGAGTAGTAAAAAACACCATCTAGACCTTCACCTGAAGCTGCTTCGCATTTTTCAATAGCTCTTGTCAATATCTCTGGAGTTATCAAAGGAATATCACAAGTCAGAAGAACAACTATCTCCGAGAAAGTTTCTTTTTTAACAATAAATTTGTCATAAATATTGACAACTTTTCTAAACATGTTACTTGTATCTTCATTGAAAATCACTGGTAGATCAGTTTTCCATTCATCTTCAGACATGCCACTTATGTAAATGTCTCCAATCTTTTCACACTTTAAAATTACCTTTACGATTCTTTCTAGAAAAATCTTATCTCCTAGTTTGACTAACCCCTTCTTAGGAACATTTTCCATCTCACAAATAACATTATCTCTTACAGTATATCCTGCCAAGATTACTGCATTATATTTTTCCATTATGATACCTACTCTTATAACTTCTGTAAAATTGGTTCTATTTTGAATTTCTTCAGAAATTCCTCATATTCAACTCTTGTTAATTCTCTTTTTTCTCCACTAATTGCTACAATAGCTGCTTCTAAGGCATTAGTTCCAAAAGATCGTCCTCCTACTCTTGGTGTAGAAGTAATAATATATTTGACGCCTATATCTTTCAATTGTTCAACATCAGATGAGGTGGTTGTATTAGTTATAACAACTTTGTTCTTCATTCCATCAAGAGGCATGTTTCTTTTAATAAAAAGATAATCTCCAACAATCCACTTTGCTTTCTTAAAATATTTGGTAAATGATGGACTATGTACTTCTTGTTTTTCAC
>JAGLXK010000427.1 GCA_023132955.1 Candidatus Heimdallarchaeota archaeon | reverse complement strand
CCATATTTTACCATCAATCCACCTATAGAAGATACATTAATGATTGTCCCTGTGTTTCTCTCTATCATCTGAGGAAGAACAGCTTTACAAAATTGAAAACTAGCAATATTATGAACATTAATCATATCTATTTGTTTTGTCAAATCACTTTCAATGAAGCTTCCAGAAACACCAAAACCAGCGTTGTTAATTAGAAGGGTTATATTTTCAGTCTCTCTTAATTTCTCATAAACCATATCAATATCTTCAATTTTCGAAAGATCTGCTTTAATTACTAGAACATCTATATCTTGTTTATCCCTTAGTTCTTTAGCAATTTCTTGCAGCTTATTTTCTCTTCGTGCAATAATCATCAAATTAAAACCCATTAATGCTAATCCTAGAGCAAATGCTTCTCCTATTCCACTTGATGCTCCTGTTATAACAGCAAAAGGTTTTTCTTCTTCATTCATTAGACTTCACTTCTTGAATCGAAAATAACTTATGATAATTACAGTTACACTGAAAAAGCTTATTCCAATTATGAAAGCTGTTAACATCCACCCTTTTTCTTCTACAACTTCAGGGTTCAGTAGGGAAAGAATATCATACTCAATCATATCAATATATGTATAGATATTGTTTACACCTAAAAGGGGGGTTAATTTTGCCAATTTCGCATTTGTATCTCGCGCAATCTGGATAATTAACTTCTCTTCAATCTGAGGTTGGGTGATAATAATAGATACATTTTCAGTAATCATCGTATCAACAATTTCCTCTATATGTTGAGCTGATGGTTCAGAACCTTCATGTTTTTCAATTACACCCATTCTTTCTACACCCAAAATATTCAGAAGATAAAGAAAAGCTGGATGGTGTACAACTACTTTCAAACCAATAGTTTGATTGAATGGAGTTTCATGTATACTTACCAATAAATCATCAAGTTCAGCAAGATAATTATCTCTGTTTGTTTCATACACTGATTGATGAGCAATATCAAGTAAAATAACTTCATTAGTAATATTTTGAACGAAACCTTTCGCTAAATTTGGATCCATCCACAGATGAGGATTTGCATTCCCAGTTATAGGGTCAATATCCATCATATCTTCTGTAGTTAAATATAAAACATTCAATCCAGAATATTCTATAGATCCTAAATTAATCCATGATTCAAGTCCAGGCAATCCAAATACAATGAAAAGATCTGATTCCAAAATCATTTGTATATGACTAGGTAACAACTCAAACGTATGAGGATCTTCTCCCCCTGTAACTACAGCTGCTGGAACAAATAAACCATCACCTATTTCAGCTGCCCAATCTGCAATTATTGACAAACTAGCAACAACTTTGATTTCACCTATTGGTTCTTCTGCAAAGGAGAAATATTCGGCTTGTTCAAAGCTTGCTGTTGATACAAATAAAGTTGAAACTAGGACAACAAAAAGTAATGTGAAAAAGAGCACTCTTCGAAATTTTAGATTCATTCATGCTACATTACCATGAACTTATTTATTATTTGTCGTTAAACCACAATGAACAAATAGCTCAAAAGAAGAAGTTATATCATGGCACTTGTGAATAGCTTGATTGACTCCTTCAAGGAATCACTCTATCTCAAAGTAATTGCTGCAATTTTAACTCTTGGAGGGTTCATTGCCACAGTTGTAGTGTTTATTGATAATTTTCTTATTAGAGCATTATCAACATCATTAATTATAGGAGTCCTAGGGGGAGTAATAGGCGTATTTGTGCTTCTAAAAGGAATGGTTTTTCTTGGGGAAGCAATAGCTCATTCAGCTTTTGCAGGAGCTGCATTAGGAATTCTTCTGGGAATTGATCCTCTTATCACAATCATCGCATTTGGTTTGATAGCTTCGATTGGTGTAGGTTATGTAAATGAGAAAAAGATAATGAAAGATGAAGTGATAATTGGGATAGTATTTACCAGTTTTATGGCATTGGCGATTCTGTTTATTGGGCTCATGCCCTTTTACTCTACAGATGTGAGGTCTATACTGTTTGGAAATATTTTCCTTGTTTCCATAGAAAATATGATCATCTTATTCTTTGTAGCTCTTTCAGTTCTTTTGATAATATTTGGGTTAAGGAAAGAATTATATTTTATGACATTTAATCAAGAAATGGCTGCAATCATTGGAATTCCTGTACGATTTCTTAATTATCTATTTCTCATTTTAATGGCAATCACAATTGACATTTCTCTTAAAGCTGTAGGAGCAATTCTAGTTTTTGCTATGATAATAACACCTGCTGCAGCTGCATACCAATGGACTTTCAAGCTAAAGAAAATGTTAGCTTTGAGTAGTCTTTTTGGAGTTTTGTCTGGGTTTCTAGGAGTAGCAATTTCCTATTTGTGGGATTTACCTTCAGGTTCAACTATTGTTGGAGTGGCGACTTTAATTTTCATAGTCTCTTTTGCAGCATCACCAAAAAGAAGAAAATCTGGAACAGGACATGTTTTAGCTGACTGTGATTATTGCTCAAAAACAATATTAGGAAAACAATACTGTCTAGAGGAGAGTTGTGTAGCTAAAGATATACCTCACAAACATGATGAAAAGGGATTACTTATCTACAAAACCGATTTAGATAGGAAGAAAACTCCCACAAAACATGAACATGATTTTGGAGGGGAAGAGAAATGAGCTCTAAAGCTTCAAAAGATGTTGTTATTTGTTTAAAGGATGTCAATGTAGTATACGGTAACTTAGTAGCTTTATATGAAGTAAATGTTGACATTTGCAAAGGCGATTTTCTAGGTATTTGTGGACCTAATGGGTCAGGAAAAACTACTCTGTTAAAAACAATTATGGGACTATTGAGACCTCTTACTGGTCAAGTAGCCTTGTTTGGCAACAAAATTGAGGATAAAATCCCTAAAAAAACTAAATTTAAGTTTGGATATGTCCCACAGATATCAGACATTGATCGTAACTTCCCAGCTTTAGTTAAAGATGTTGTTGAGATGGGGAGATATGCAAAAGCAGGTATTGGTAAGCCTTTAACAAAAGAAGACAAGCAAAAAGCCCTTGATGCATTGAAACTTGTCGAGATGGATCACATGCTAGAACGTCCTATTGGTCATTTAAGTGGAGGACAACAACAACGAGTTTTAATTGCTCAGGCTCTAGCAGCTGAAGCTGAAGTATTGCTTTTAGATGAATTTACAAGTGCTCTTGATTTCAAAATGACTGAGGAAGTTATGGAGCTGTTAGATTACCTGAATCACACTCATGGAATAACAGTTGTCAACGTTGGTCATAATCTTGAATTGCTTAGAGCTTATTGTAGCAGGATTATATGCATGGATAAAATTATTGCTTATGATGGAACTCCAAAAAATCCTGAGTTAGATATTGTAATTAATCAAATTTTTCACTAATGTAAAATATAAAAAG
>JAGLXK010000426.1 GCA_023132955.1 Candidatus Heimdallarchaeota archaeon | reverse complement strand
TCTCCTGGTTGCTTTTGGGTTTGATAACCCACCCTCTTTCGAGGTCAATTCTACAAAAGTCTGCAATCAGATCTTGCAGTTTTTCGTAAGTAGACTTTCCTTCTTTTTCGCATAAGTTTCTAAAAATTTCTGCTACTTCAGAAGGTACGCGTGTATTGAATTGTTCGAGTTTGTTTTCCGATGGCAATTTTCGTCACCAAAACAATAGCTGTTTAGATAGTATTTAAAAGTATCGAAAAAAGATAGCGAATTAAACTATCTAACAAAACAATTTATTACCAATAGCGAAAATGTAATTCAATGGATGGAAAAGAGCTAAATATAGTTGAATTATTATCAAGAAAAGGATTCTATGAAGTATTGTATGCTGTAGCAATTGAAGGACATGAAAACTGGTCTAATATTGTTTTTTCAGTACTGAACCAAAAAAGAAGAACTAGCACTTCTACGATCAGAGAAAGGTTGAATGATTTAGTCAAAGTGAATTTTGTTGAGAAGAAATTAAAAGTTAAGTCTAGGAGTGAATATACCTATCAAGTTACAGCTTTAGGAAAGAAATATGCTCTTTCCATCCAAAATATGTTAGAAGAAACAAAAGGAAAATAAGGAACAATAAAAATATAAACTAATAATCAAAATAAGAATCATGAAGCATCCGGCGATTCTTTTTGCAGCAAATCCAGTAGTTCTTGATGAAAGTAAACTAGGGGATGTAGAAGCACATATTAAATTTATTAATCAAACTAATTTAGAATCAGTAAACTGGAATTTAATTAGAATGTTTAGGAAAACTTCACCGTTATTAGATTTTTATAATTCGATTAAGAAGGGATATATATACAATGTTCCAGCTAAAAGTGTAAACTATATTTGTGACGTAAATTGGATAAAAATGGGAACTGATATAACGAAATATGATAGAAAATTTTATCCAGAGTGGAGAAGAAATGATCTACCAAAAGATTGGATAGTACTGAATCTCTCTAATTTCAATAAACTAAAAGTGGAAAATCAATTAAAATGTTCTGATTTTAAGTTGTACGACAATGGAAAAAATATAGCACGAGATTATGTAAGAAATTATGTGATTGTTGAAGAATATTAAGAAAAAACTAATAAATTATTTCATTTTATTATATTATTATTCTAACAGTTTATGATAAGAATCTTGAGACTATTGCATTGAACTCATTTATCTTTGCTTTATCACTTACTTCCCAGAATTTTTCTCTCCACCTTCTAGAAAACGATGGGCAAAAAAGAACTTTGAATCTTTCTCCGTTTAAATTCCAAATTACTTC
>JAGLXK010000425.1 GCA_023132955.1 Candidatus Heimdallarchaeota archaeon | reverse complement strand
ACTAGGATCTCAATGTAGTGAGAATCAAAAAATCCAATATAATCTGTTAATTTGAGCCTAAGGAATCCATACTGATTCCAAGAGCTTCTTAATAAGAAAACAGTCTTATTCAAATTTTAAGATGTCTTTGTATATTTTGGAAAATCCCAGAAGTAGACCTTAATGCAAGGTTTAGAAAAAAATGGAGAATTAGGATTTCTTAAATTAGGAATAACTTCTTTTTAGATCAGGAACCATTTCTAATGCAATCTGTTCGAATTTTGGTATTTCCTCCTTTTTAAATGGATATGGTATAAAAACTTCACTTATTCCAATTTCAATGCACATCTTCACTAGTTCTTCTAGAATCTCTGGATTTTCATATATTTTCATAGAACCAATATTATGCATCGCATCCTTCTCATAAAGTCCAAAAGTTCTTCTAACAGAATTTCTGTCTCTACCTATTTCATCAAAATATCTGTTCAATAAGTTATTCCGTTCTTCTACGTACTCATAGGTTTCTTCTAGAGAAGTAATATCTCCTAAGACATTCCATGCATCTGCAAACTCTGCTACGATTTTCAGCATTTTCGATCCCATTGCCCCAATGAATATTGGTGGTCGAGGTTTTTGAATGGGATCAGGTTGTACGACTGCTTCATCTAAGTTGTAATATTTTCCGTTGAAGGTTGTTACAGGATTTCGAAGAAGTTTATCTACAACATCTACATATTCTCGGAAATGTTCAACTTTTTCTCCAGGTGACCATATCTCAAATCCTGTCATAGAATATTCAACTTGACCACCCCCACCAGCTCCTAGACCTAATTCTAGCCTTCCGTTTGAAATATGGTCGACTGTTAAAGCTTGCTTAGCTAACCAAGCTGGATGACGCCAACGAGAATTAGTAACAGCTGTTCCTATTCTTATTCTTGAGGTCTCACTAGCCATTCCAGTAAGAGTAGTCCAACATTCAAAAAAAGTCATTTCTTTCTCTTTCCAATGAGTAAAATGGTCAGCTACCCAGAGACTATCAAAATCTGTTTTATCAATGAACTTCCATCTTTCAACTAATTTCTTCCATGGAGCATTCTGAATTGTTATTACTCCAATCTTAAATTGATGATCTTTGATCATGTTTTCACTCTCAAATATCTAACTAGAAACTAGACCTAAATAAATCTTGTTCCAAGCATTGCTTTGGAATATTTAATTGTTATTGAAATTTACCATAATTAAAAGAGACTAGGACAATTAATCAATAAAAAAACAACAGAGCGATAGTAATCGTATTATCTTACCACGTAATATTTTATTTGTGTGGTAAGATTTTCCAGTAATTTTTGCGTGTGAGTTTTCTGGATTGTATTGTTAAGTATCTCTTTTTTCTACAAATATCTCTTACACATTTTTTTCTAAATTAGGTTTTTTTAAAATTCTACTAATTCTCAAATTCAAGACTACAACCCTTTAAAGAACAAAAAATTTTATATCATAGCTATAACTTTTTTAGTTTAGTTCTTTTCTGAAGTGTAATGAGCATTGGTAATCCAGAAAAACAGAAGATCATTTATAAAGAAACTCTTAAAAAAATTTCTGAACTCTTACCTTCCGTTAGACTAGAGCAACCACCAATTGAGAAAGCTTTGATCATTATTGGTGGTACAGCAAAAGCTAGAACCGTAGTACTATTAGCGGGAGAGTTAAACAAACATTTCAATACTAAAATAGACATCATTACTTTTTATTCTGAACAATCAAAAGTTTCAGATGAAGTTACAAAAGAGAGTTTTGAAGATTCTTTAACCTTCACTCATGAACATCTAAGAAGTGACGATTTTGAAATTATAAGTCCAGTAGTAGAAAATACTGAAACGTTAAAAATAACTCTGGATAATGCCTTTAAGAATACAACCTATGATCTAAT
>JAGLXK010000424.1 GCA_023132955.1 Candidatus Heimdallarchaeota archaeon | reverse complement strand
CCTTCCTAAAACCTCTAGAAACACCATTTTTCGTTTTGGAGTAAGCTCCGCCAATGGCTCCTGCAACTTTTTTGGTAGGGGTGATAAAAACCTTTTTTGTTGCGGATTTAACACCTATTTTAATCCCCTCCTTAATTATCATGCTTGCGTAATCTTTCCATGAATCTTCCCCACGTTTGATTCTGTCTAATCTTTCTTCTAATTCTTCAAATGATGGTAGAAATTCAAATCGGTATAGTTTGGGTGAAGAATATCTACGAAATCTTGAAGACCATTTGTAGCTAAATAGGAAGAATATCATTAGAAAAGGCAAAAGAATAATTGCTATTTTATCCTTTAAACCAACCAGATCGTTTAGTGAGAAAAAGGTTTGAGTGAAGAGATCTTCAGTAGCAATAAACTGAAGGATAGTTACATGATATCCTAAAACTAATCCCATTAAAGTGATTAGAACTCCTAAAGGGCCCATAGATCTGGGAATTTTCAATAAATACCATTCCTCCTCAGCTTCAGTTTCACTGATATCTTCATTCTTAGTTGATTCATCAACAGATAGGATTATTTCCTTAGCTTCACCTTTCTCTATTTTTTTTACTTTTCTCCCATAACTAGAAACAGTATAAAAAATGAAGAAGAGAGCAATAATTATACTTCCTGCATTATCATATGGAATTATGTTAGCTTCCGCTCTATTTTGGAATGTGTAAAGTGCAAATTTCCATAATGTAAATGAGGAAAAAACATAGAAGAATGCTAAAATTGTGTAGAAAACATCATCCTTCTTTCCCCATACAAAAATCATGAGATTAACCAGAATTATGGCTATAAGTGCAAATAAGACTGCCATTAAAGTGAAGACAAAGCTAGTTATAGTTTCAGCTGTTATCGGTGGTATTAGTAATCTTCTAACGGAATCATAGATAACATAACCAGCTAAAACCGAATTAACTAATGAGAAGAAAAACGCAATACCACTAAATATAATTGTTCCTTCATCAGCTGGTTTTCCAAGAAACATAATACTTCCTAAAACCTTGTTCCCCCAGAAATTTCTTGATAATGAAAATGTTAGAAATATAGATACAATTATCCAGCTAAAATAACAAATTGATGCGATATAGGGGGAAATAATTGGAACGAAGTAAATTA
>JAGLXK010000423.1 GCA_023132955.1 Candidatus Heimdallarchaeota archaeon | reverse complement strand
TACTTCTTGGGAATTTCTTGAGATTTTGTAAAAACCTTTGATAACAGGTTCATCAATGGGTGTAGTAAGAAATTTGATTATCGCTGATAAAAAGACAATTAATCCTATAGAATAAATAATTCCTCCAATAAGAAGATGAACTATATTGTTACTTATTACATTTAAAAAGAAAAAACTATTAGACTGATAGAAATTAGTTTGATTATCACATTCAATATTTCTTCAGTTTTAGTAAAGTTGGAGAAGTTGAATAATCTAGCCCGAACCTTCTCTGGAAAGAAGACTAATTCAAGACCATAAGTAACAAAAAATATTGCTAGTAAAATCCAACCATTTAGAAGACTAATATTTAAATCGGGAAAGAACTGCATAAGAAGTCAACACTGTTATGATGTATTGTGATATGGTTTTCTTCCTACTAAACATGCTCTACAAGAATAAGGTATAAATACAAAATTGGATAAAATTCAGTTGATGGATAAATCATTACTTAGTCAACAGATATTAGACTTATGCAATAAATCAAACCAAACTACAGAATTCACTAAAGAATTTCAAGACCTTCTTCGTTCTCATGTAGATAAAGAAGCTACTAGTAATTATCAACGAATCATCCCTAACACTGGTAAATTCTATGGAGTTCCTAAACCTGTTTTATCTGTTTTTTCTTCTGCTGTTGGGAAATTCATTCTTCATGAAACTGAAAAAGCTAAAGACCTTCTGACATTAATTTGGAGTGAAGATTCCTATGAATCAAAACAAATAGTTGGGAAAAGTTTACAGAAGTTTGGTCCTAAACATCAAAAACTTACAGTAGATTTAATTGAATCTTTCTTAGATGATATTGATAATTGGTCAGTATGTGATATTCTTGCTATGTATGGAATTGAACCTATAGTAAATTCAAATCCTGAATTCATACTTCCGCTCACAAAAAAATGGATAAGAAGTAAAAACAAATGGATTAGACGTTTTGGAGTTGTATCCTTACGCGGTTATAAAAGAATTAAAGCAACAGAGAGTTTTTTCTATATTCTTGAATCATTAATGGAGGAAGAAGATAGAGATGTCAAAAATGCACTTGCCTGGATTTTTAGAGATATTTCTAAAACAAATCATGAAGAAGTTGGAGAATTACTATTTAAAAAAGCAAAAAGTAAACCAAATAAACATACTCGTTGGATAATCAAGAATGGTTCAAAAAAATTATCTGAGAATTGGAAAACAAAAATTCTAGATTTACTAGATTGAAAAAAAGATTTTTCGTAGTAACAACTAAAAATCATCACAAATAAACATCAAAAAAAAGATATTGAAAAAAATTCAAGGAATCAGACAAGAAGATATGCACCACACCTTTCAGACTATTTAGTTAGTCAAAAGTAAACTACTCATCCAGTGTAAACCAACTATCCAACCACTGAATAGTTTTTTCTATAGCTTCTTCTTTAGGTATGATAGGTTTGTATCCAAAATCTCTTGTTGCTTTTTCATAATTGTAAGTATGATTCACACTAATTTGCATAACTGTAAATCTATTTAACAAAGATTTAGGATTGAAGAGCTCAGTAATAGTTGCAATTATATACATTAACCAAAATGGAACAGAACGCTTTGTGGTTGAAAGATTATATCTCTCTAGGATCGGATCCATGAAATCCCAGAAAGATTCAGGTTCATAATCAGTAATGAAATATTTCTCTCCAGCAACTTTAGATCCTGGATAAAGATACTCGGCTGCTAGAAAATGTGCATGAGCAGCATTCTCAACAAATGTTCTACTAAAGAGGGCTCCCTTTTTCCCAAAACGAACATTCTTTCCTGCTTTGACTCTTTTCAGAATATTAGGGATTTGATGTGCATCATAAGGCCCCCAAATACCTGTTGGTCTTAAAGCACATGTGGCTAGTGTAGAACTATTCACTTTGATTATATCCTGTTCAGCAATAATTTTTGTTCTAGAATATGCATCACTAGGAGGTTTCTTTGGGTAGGGAGCATCTACTTCCTTGAGATCAAAATGAGGTTCATTCTTAGAACGAATAACATCTCTAGAACTAGTATAAACTAAGCGTTTAACATCAGATTCTTGACATGCTTTGATAACATTGCGATTACCATCAACATTAACCTTGTAAAAAATTGAATCAGGTAAGGAGGGGTTGTAAATTACTGAGGCTGTGTGGAAAACTGTATCAATACCTTTGCATGCTTTGGTCATAGTTTTTTCATCACATAAATCACCAACAAGTACATCAACTATATCTTTGTCATCATATTCGTTAAGATCTAGAACCCTAACAAATTTCTTCTTCTGGACTAATTGTTTTACAATAGCTCTTCCAAGTTGTCCATTACCTCCAATTACAAGACACTTTCCAATATCAATTTTAGCTGGTTCTTTGCTGTTCATTTAAGTCGAATACAAATATAAGGTAGATGAATATAAAACTTCTTTGTAATAGAAAATTAATCATCTCTTAAAGTAATGATAATCTGACTCTCTGTTTCTTCTTTCGTTTCTTTTAATTCTAGTATCTCCGATATAAACTTGATAATATGCTCTAAGATTTGCTCATTGAATTTAGATTTGTGTACAGTATGTGTAGCACCCTCCACAATTAATCCATATTTCTTCTTTGCTGGAATATCTTCAAAATACTGCTCAATTGATTTTCTATTAGTTAATAATCCTGCTGTACCATTTACTAACATTATTGGACAATGGATTCGCCCAAATTTTTGTGATAATCCTTCCTTCTTTTGTTTATACAGAGCCTTCAGAAGCATCTTCACTGGAACCTTGGGAAAATTTTTTATCTTCCAGTTATAGTATTCCAAAGGAACAAGAAGTTTATCAAATTCGTTGATGAAAGGGTTTCTCATAGTTTTTAGGTTGAAAATTCGTACTAACCATGTAAGTAGACCTAATTCTTTAGCCGCAAATCCTCCAGTACCAAGTAATATGGCAGCATCTAGATTTCCTCCTTTGTTTACTAAAAAATCGAAAATGGTTCCAGCACCCAAAGAGATACCTAAACCAATTACTGTTTGATAGTTACTCTTGAGATTTTCAATATAGTTTCTTCCCCACTCATAAAAATCATCAGCTGAGTCTACACTACACAATAAAGCTGAATCAACACCATGATAAGGGAGCAAGGGAACTTTGACATCTATTTTAAGTTCAGCAATTTTTTCCGCCCAAACTTTCAATTCATAAGGAGTTGCAGAAAGTCCATGAAACAAGAATACACAAACATTTGATCCATTATCAATATCTATATTTTGAGAGAATTCTATATCAACCATAACAGTAGGTTATATTTTGTATTTCCTATTTAAATGCAATGAATTAACAAATAAATTGGTCACGTATTAATAGATGGCTCTTCATTTTTTTCTCTTAACTCAAAACTTTTTCAAATATTCCCCACGTTGCTACTTTATCAAAACCTAGATTTGTAAACACATTCTTAAATTTTAGAAGTTCTCCAATCACATCAACCAAAAAATATTCTCCACCTTTTTCTAAGCATTCATCAATCACTTGTACAAGTAACTGTTTGAGATATTCCTCATTTGAAGCTTCAAGATGAAAAGTTGCAATAATATCTTTATTCAATGAGTTTGGTAATGCATAACAATAACCTTCAAGATCACCATCTTTTCGAATTACCAAATGACTCACTAAATCATCTGAGCTATCTATGTTTATGATATCATTCCTAGCTTTTTCTTTAGAACTTTTGAAAAAATTTGAAACACTTATCACACAATCATCTATGTCTCGTTCTGAATCAAATCGATCTACATCAACAGTTTTATCTTCGATTTTTCCTTTTTCCAAAACATAATGGAAATAGAGTTTATACCCCAAAGGATAATCTTTGTGTTCTTTAAAACCCCACTTTCTAGCAAGTTCAATGCTGTTTGTATGCATAGTTGATACTCTAGCTAGAATGAAAGGAACATTCTTAGATTTCAAAATTTCAAGGATTTTTTCCATAAGTAAATCTTCTGCTTCTTCGTTATTTGGTAGAACACGAGGAAGAGCTAAACTTGCCCCCAGTTGTTCACCTTGTTTTATACTTGGACCAACCACTCCTTCTTGAACACCTATTCTAGCAGAAGTAAAACCGATCATTTTATCTTCTTTGAAGCAGAAGAAGGCAGTTTCAGAATCAAAGTCTGGTGAGGAGTACAAATTTCTCAAAGATTCTAGATTATTTTGAAATGGCCAAACCCAATTCTTAACCACTTCTAAACCAACTTTTACTTGCTCTTCTTCAAAACCTGGTTCATAAGGCTTTATTAGGTATTTACACATGAAGAGCAACGAGTATAGACAGTTAAAAGGATATGGAAAAAAATTCTATTTCAAGACAAATTTATAAGAGTGTCAAAAGAGTTCTTTATACTAGAAAAGTGAAAAGCATGACAAATGTAAAAATAACAGTATTAAGGACATTAAATCCAAAAGAAGTATTTGGTGAAGAATTTCCATTTAAAGAACCAGCAACAACATGTACTTATTTTGAGGAAGGTCAAGAGTTTATCTCTGAACATACAGAAAGACCTGAAGGATTTGGTTGTTCATGGGCATGGCATGACCTTTACAAACAAGTGGTTTTTCTCTATTTTGGAGGGGTTTATTTTAAAGGAGACCCAGATGTTGCTATTACTTGTTGTTCAGATGGAAAAAGACCTGTGATCTTTAAATTGGAAAGAATTTAAACAAAGAAACGTACCACAAAATATATTTGTAAAATAATCTTTTCATATTTATGGGTTCTCTAAAGTTAAAAAAAATGTCACTACTGCTATTGATAATTTTCTTTAGCCAAATTGCGTTTTCTACATTTTCCTCACCTTCAGGAGATAATATATTAATTACAGAAGTTCTCTATGATGCACCAACTACAGGCGGAGATCCAGATGAAGAATGGTTTGAGTTGTTTAATCCAACTGATTCTGCTGTAGACTTAACTGATTGGACAATTGATGACAATTATGCTTCATTCATTCTTTCAGGTAGTATTCCAGCGAAGGGTTACTTTGTTGTAGCAAGTGATTCAGTGGCATTTAATTCATTATATGGCTTTGACCCTGATTTGGATGGATCAAATCTTGCTTTGAGTAATACTGGTGATTTTCTTACACTCTATGATGATCTAAGTTCTGAAATTGATTTTGTTGCATGGGAAAATGCTGTATCTGGATGGTCTGTTGAGGCAGAGAATAAAACAATTAGAAGAAAATATGTGGTTGATACAGATACTGTTGTCGATTGGGAAAATAGTGGTTCATTAGGTGATCCAGGAGATGGTATTTATGATGAAATACTTTATGATGTTACGTCCCCTTTAGTGAACATTACATCACCAGCTCATGGTGCACTAGTTTCTAGGTTTGTTGAAATCACTGTTAATGGAACCGATGAAAATGGAATAGCTGCTTATGAGATTTACATTGATGGAATTCTAAAATCCACACAAAGCACATACAATTGGGATTCTAGAATGGTGAATAACGGATCACATACGATTATGGCAAGATGTAAAGACCCCGCGAATAATATTGGAGAAGATAATATTTCAGTAACAGTCGAAAATAACGAGACAATATCAGATTCAGATTTAATCAAGATCATGACCTATAACATAGAATACGGTGCTAATCCAGATTGGAAGCAAGTAGTAAAAGAGGAGAACCCTGATATCGTTATTTTCGTTGAAACTGGAGATTGGGATGA
>JAGLXK010000422.1 GCA_023132955.1 Candidatus Heimdallarchaeota archaeon | reverse complement strand
ATTTCTGTCAATTTTGCATTTTAATTGTGCTTTCTTTGTCTTCTCATCATTCCACCAAATTCCTTCAATCCATTCTGAGGTGATTATACCAATTTGTCCATCTATTCTCAAATTATGTGGAGAAGCAATAATAATTACTTGTGGATCAACTTCATAAATCTCTTTAGCTACTAATTTCATAGCTTCGATGAGCTGTTTCCATTCATCATTGGGATTAGGATAAATTTCTTCAATTAAATTGAAACCATGTGGTAAAATAGTTGAGTAATTAATAACCATATAATTTATTAAAAAATGAACAATTCTTTAGTCTTTTCCTAAAACTGTGTAAGTTCAATTTAGCACTAAAGCCTTCGTTGTCATTCTTATTGTGCTATTCTGCCATAAAATCTCTAGATTAAAGTCTAGTATTACTTCGCTGATTGTATCCTCAACAATGTTAAGATCTATCATACGGTTTTCTTGTCCAAACATATTGAAAGACAAAACCACAAAATCCTTTCCTTGTAATTCAAAGTAGAAAAGATCCTCGTTTGTTTGTATTAGTACTGTTGTATTAAAGAAAAGCTGTATGCCTGAATATTCAGCAGCTGTAAGGTTACCAGATTTTAACAATTGTGTTTCATACAGACCATCTAGAATATCAAATACATCATCACTGGTGAAGAAAACTGAATTTCCTGCTTTTTTACCAATAAGTTGTATTTCAGTAATATTAATCCAGATTCTTTGAACAATAATAGATATATTAGAAGCTTTTATTCCATAGTCAAGAGATAAAGGCAAAGTACTATCTTCTTCAGTAAAATCGCTTTCAAAATAAAGCTTCAATGTTCCACCATTTTGAAGTATAGGAAAGAGAGGGGAATCAAAGAAATCATCTAAAATCAGTGTATGATCACGAATCGTCAAGGGGGTTGCTATTGATCCGCCTATTATAACTAAACTAATTATCAGAACTGTTAGTTGATTTCTTTTATCCATGTGCTCACACTTTCCATATTATTATTGTTTTTCTTTTTTATTATGATTTTTATTCAGTTAACTAAAGTTGTCATTTTATTTTTCTAAACTGTAACTAGAAGGTAGATGTAATCCAATAGTATCAGTGAAGCTGCAATAAGTATGGATTCATAGTTTTTACGTCTAGCAGTGATAGTTATTCCTTGAGCAATTAACAATGTAGACCATAGTTTACAAATTATGAATAAAATTGTCAAGAGAATGCTTCCCCATTGAGGAACTGTTACATCCACTAGGAAGATTATTCCTACAGGAATAAGGTAGAGAATATAGGGAATTAAACCTATAAAAACGCTGATTGATAGTTCAAAGTAATCAAATTTGGTTTTAAGTATCCATAATATCAAAGCAATTAAGCCCAGATAAACGTACCAATGAGCTATTGATATGAGAGAATTAACAATTGCTCCTCCCCCAAATATAGATTCAATTGAACTGAATTTACTGTTAGTTACACCAAATAACCAACAGATCACTAAGAGAAGAATGTGCAATTCGATTAAACTTCTGGTTTTTGTTCCAAGGAAGTAATAAAACATTCCTGAGGGTGTTATTAGGTTTAGGAAACTAATAGATTTATCTTCTTCACAACCTGCAACTATATCTGATATCAAAACTTCTTTATCGTGAAATAGCTGAAAATTTATCCTTTTTCCTTCTTCATTTAATCTATAGTATTTTTGTTCATCCCTTTCGAGATAGTTTTCTATCTTCTTAAGATGGAAGTATAACCGTCCGTCAGTAAGTGTTAATTCATCTTTTAACATACTGAATGAAATAGAACCGGATTCTCCAATAACTCTAACCAACTCTCTTCTAATAGTGTTAGAGAAAATCTTCAGTTCTTCGAAAGTATCGTCATTATCTTCCATTGTTAGCAAAATAGAAAGTTGATACTTATTAATATTTGTTCTACTTCATTACCTACTTTAATTTTCTAAAGTTAGGATATTTAGTTGATTAAATAAGAACCTATTCAAAAAGCGATGATGAGTTATACATGGTGACTAAATGAACCATAAAGCAAAAATATTTGGTCTAAGCATGATGCTTCTAATGTTGATAACCTTAACTCAGGTTTCAGCTGATGCAAAAGTGCTTAATTTTGAAGAACAGAATAAACTAGTAACACTCACTTATGATAGTGTGACAATTAAAGTCAATGCAGGTGGAATGGTACCTAAATTCCAGTATATTGAAGATAATAGCGATTTTGAATTTAATGTAATGTTCAAATCACTTACAGAATACTTAGATTTCAATGAAGATGGTGTATTCCAATATAATGAAACAAGTATCTGGAAAGATGATCCCAGCCCACCTATGCCTCCACAACCCAACACTTTAGCTTTATCAAGTATTAGATGGGTTTTTAGCGGATTTGATGTAGATTACAAAGAAGGAACAGATGAAGTTTCAGCAGTACATTTCAATTTTACTTCAGATTTGATAATGGAACCATTCTTTAGTGGTTTTGAAATTGAAATTCGAGCTCATATGTATTTAGATAACACCGTCATAGATGGATATCAAGTACTTGGTAAAACTGAACTCAAATTCGATGTTGCTATGAACAATTATCCTTTCCAAAGAAATGATACTAACTTAGCATTTAGATTTGATATATCTCCTCTGAAACACACATACCAGTTAAATGATACAAATGGTCTTGCTTGTGAAACTAAGATAAATACAACAAGCGAAGAACTTAAGGTACAGAATACAGAAGCTATTAAGCAAATGTATAAGATTTCAGGTGAAGGCGTAGAAGGCCATTTTGCTTATGCTAAGCAAGCTAGATATAATATTTCCAATCAATATCAGTATAGAACTGTAAATGCTTCTTATGCATCTCAAGGAGATGGAACTTTACAAACCTATCTAAGCTTTGAGCAATTTGAAGACGAAATTGTTTATGATCCTTCAATTGGAACAGATGATACAGTTTTTAAAACCGGTTCTCTAGACTTAGTTTTCATTGGAACTGGTGCTTTAATGATTGTGGGACTTGTTCTATTACGCAGAAGAAAATAATCTTTTTCTTTTTTTTCTTTTTTTACTTCTTGTTTCTATGAAAATTCATATTAAATAGTAGAAGAATTTTGATTGATGTCTTCAGAAATAGAAGCCAATTCACCCTTTATTGGTGAAAAAGTCAAACTAAGAGCAGTTGAAATGGATGACTTAGATGACATTATGCAACATTGGAACACTTATGAGATGCGTATTAGTTTAGGTCGATATATACCTGAATCTAGACAGCAACGAGAAGAATGGATTAAGAAAGTCACTAAAGAGATGCAAAAAGGAGAGGCATATAATTTTGCAGTAATCGAAAAAGAGACTGAGAAATTTCTTGGTGTTGCAGCTTTGAAAAGAGTAAACAATATTAGTCGTACAGCTTTTATGAGTGTAGCTATTTATAATCCAAAAGATCAGGGAAGGGGTTTTGGTGCTGATTCAGTGAAATGTATACTAAAGATAGGTTTTGATGTTCTAAATCTTCACAGAATAGAATTACATGTTTATGATTTCTTAGAATCAGGTAAACATATCTACAAAAAACTAGGTTTTAAAGAAACAGGTGTCAGAAGAAAAGCTTCCTTTGTAGCAGGAAGATATGTTGATGATCTAGTTATGGATATTCTAGTGGATGAATATAGAAAATTAAATCCAATTTAATTATTCACCCTTTTGTTTGTGTTTGAGGAAAGTTCCATTTCTATATTCAGCAAACGCAGTCCTGATTTCTTCATCAGTATTCATTACAATGGACCCACCCCAAGCTACGGGTTCACCGATTGGTTTTCCTGATATCAGCAGAAATCGCAGTTTACTGTCACTAGTTAAGATTTCTACCACATCTCCATCATCAAAAACAATTAGCTGGTCTTTACTGAATATTTTAGGATTTTTAGGAGAAAATAATCCTTCACCTTCCATGATATATGCAAAAGCGTTCTTTCCCTTAGCAATTGGGTGTGTAAATGTAGAATTAGCTTTTATTGTCACATCTAAATACTCAGGGTCTGTAATTATATCTTGAACAGGTCCCTTAACTCCTTCAACTTCTCCACAGATAATTTTTACTTCAATATTCTCATTTACAGTGACAACAGGGATATCTTCTTTTTTGATATCTCGGTATCTCGGATCCATCATCTTGTGAGAAGAGGGTAAGTTTGCCCAGAGTTGAAAACCAGACATTAATCCTTCAAATCTCTCAGGCATCTCTTGATGAACAATTCCGCTACCAGCAGTCATCCATTGAACATCACCAGTTTCAATAATTCCTGCGTTTCCTAAGCTATCCTCATGTTTTACGCGACCACTTAACATATATGTAATAGTTTCAATTCCACGATGAGGGTGCCATGGGAATCCAGCAAGATAATCATCAGGATTATCGGAACCAAAATCATCTAATAAAAGAAAGGGATCTAATTTCTTGTGAACATCACCGAAAGCCCTTTTTAATCTGACTCCTGCACCTTCCATAGTAGTCCTACTTTTCTGAACATGATGAATTTCTCTTACTTTACTCATAATATCACTAGCTTACTAGGTAGAATTCTCTTCATTAAATATAAATCTATTCAGATTTACCAAAAAGAAGTAAAATAAAACAAGAAAAAATAGAAAAAAAGAACTTAAGAGCTTATTACAGTTCATAAGCATCTAAGTCTTTCATCCTAAAAGCAAAAATAGCTGCTATAGCTAATATTGCTGCATATATTATGAAATTGAATACATCAGTTTTCATACCGAATATTATTCCAATAAGAGCTATTCCACCTAACTGTCCGACCCACATTAACCAACCATTGGATGTTTCTTCTGGCAAAGGATGAGTTATCTCTGCTGCAAAAGTTAACCCTACAGGTAAAGCAGCAATCAATAGAAAACCAAAGAAGAATCCTATAACACAATGAATTATATATAGCGGCAAAAAGGATTTAACAAAATATTCAACAAAAAAGAACAACAGCGAACAAACTCCTCCTGCAACAGCAGAGGTTATTAGAAATGGTTTTCTTTTTCGATATTTATCTGAAAGCGTTGAAAGCGTGATAGCTCCAGCGATACCTCCGACTATCATAATTCCTCCTAGGATTCCAAGAAGATCATCAGGAGAGAAACCAGGTACAACAGCTGTACCTATTGAATTATACAGCTGCGCAATACCAGTGGATACAGCATTAAATGTACCCGCTCCAAACAAGAATAAGATAAACAAAATATTAAAATCTTTATTCTTGAATAAATCCCAGGTTCCTTTAGTCTCAAAAACCTTAGTTTTATCACTATAAGCGTTGGGTGGAGTTTCAGGCTTATCTTTAACGAATATCAGATAGATTACCATGAAAACGAGTGCTAGACCACCATAAATGTAGAGCATTATAGTTGGATCTTGAAACTTTGGATCAAGAGGTTCATTAGATACTAGAAATGGTGTAATTAGCATTCCGAGTAAAACTCCAAGCAAAACAAACATTGTTCCTAAACTTGTAGAAAGAGCTTTTTCTTTCTCTGGAAACCAGTTAGTAGACACTTTTGTAAATGAATTTAGAAGGAAAGGTTGCCCAATAGCACACCCAATTTGGAAAATCAATACCCAATGATACTGAACAGAAACTGCTCTTAAGATTCCGAAAATTCCTATGAGTATGACACCTATTCCAGTTCCCCATTTCAGGCCATATTTATCAATTGCCATAGCTGCTGGAATATTCATTGGGATATAAACAATCATAAACACCAACGAGAGCATAAGAATCGCATTTGGACCCACATCATAAAATGGTTTAGCAGATGGTTCAATTGCAGCAAAAGTTATCCATATCATTTGACTGACCAAAGCAACTAAACCGAATAAAACTAGAACAATCCAACGATAAGAATAAACCTTGTATTCAGTAGTTTCTACAGAATTCATAAACCATATGATTTTTAGCTTGTTTAAAAATCTTTAATGTTCATCGAATCCCATTGCTTCTCTGTACTCAACATCTTTTAGATAGTTAAAAGAAGCAAATTTCGTTGGTTTAATAATGAATTTTAACCATTTAGCTAGAGATTTTGCACCTTCTAAATACTGATGTGTTTTTTCTTCTTCCATATATCTTCTAAAGAGCGTTAATGCATCCTCATCTGAACCTTCATATCCACCTTCAGCTTCACCATATATGATAACACCTTTGGTTGATGTTTCTTGATTGTCAATCAATACTGTTACTTTATTATTTCTCTTAATATTTCGGGTTTTCTGGCTTTTTTCAGGAGCAAAAATGACAACATTCTCATCTTCTAGGATATACCAAACTGGAACAGAATGGATTGTACTATCTTTGTTCAGAGTACATAGTCTAGCAACCTTCATCTCTTTTAGAAACTCATATATTTCTTCTTTATTCATAGGAGGGGGTGCTTTATAACTCAACAAATCACCTAAAAGCAAAATTTGTTTTGAAATATTTAAGCATTTCTGGAACTCTACTTACAGCTTTTTCGGGTGTAAAAATTCTATGAATCTCCACATTTATATAGTGAAATCGAAAGGTGAAATTAAGCTTCTAATAGCCTGCTGTGGTGTCTTTAGTGGTCAAAGATTCAATCAAAGTTGTGGGTGCACAAGAGAACAATTTACGTAACGTATCAGTGGATATTCCGCATGATAAACTAGTGGTTATCTCAGGTATCTCAGGAAGCGGTAAAAGTTCTCTAGCTTTTGATACAATCTATCTTGAAGCCCAAAGAAGATACATGGAAACCTTATCAGCATATGCTAGGCAGTTCATAGGTAATTTTGATAGACCCGATGTAGAGCATATTGATGGATTAAGACCCACTATTTCTATTGATCAGAAGACCATATCTAGAAATCCAAGAAGTACAGTAGGAACTTTAACAGAAATTTATGATTATATGAGAGTTCTTTACGCAAGAGTAGGAATTCCACATTGTCCTGCTTGTAAAGTAAAGATTGAAGCTCAACCCACAGATCAAGTAGTCGAACAAATTTTTGCTTCTTTTGATGGTCAGCGTATTAAGATAGTTGCTCCAATGTTTGAGAAGAGAAAGGGTGAGTATAGAAAAGAGCTAGCCCAGTGGAAAGAAGAAGGATATGTAAGACTCATAATTGATGGAAAAGAAGTCAATCTAGATGATGAGGAAGTTATACTTGAAAGATATGTAGCCCACGATATAGATATCATTGTTGACAGAAACAAGTGTGAAAGAAAAAATGAGCCTTCAATAGTTGATAGTGTCAATTTAGCTTTAGAACTCTCAGCTGGCAGATTGAAAATTATTGGTGAGAAAGAACAGAGGATATTTTCAACTAAATTGGTATGCCCCACTTGTGGTCTAGCTGTGAATGAGTTTAATCCTAGAGATTTCTCACATAACACAGCTGTTGGTGCATGTAATAGATGCAGAGGCATTGGTAAAACAGCTGAAATAGTTCCTCAGAAGTATGTGGCAAATCCTGAGCTATCAATTGCAGATGGTGCAATAGCTACAATGTCCAAAACCAAGAAGCTTATCATGTACATTTCTTTAGGGTTAAAGAATCTCGATCGAATAGCTAATGAACATGGCTTTGATCTTAATACTCCTTGGAAAGATCTAACTAAAGAACAACAAGACATCATGCTTTGGGGAACAGGAAAACAAGAGTATCATTTTGAGTGGAGTTGGGATACAGAAACTAGTAAATGGAGTGGAAAGGGAGAGTGGACAGCTAGATGGAAAGGAATGATTCCACTAACTTCAGAAGCTTATCATAGAGTTTCAGCAGAGAATAGAAGAAAGATGCTGGAAAGCTTAATGGATCAAACAGAATGTCCAGATTGCAAAGGTTATAGATTGAAACCAGAAAGTTTAGCAGTTCTGTTTAAAGGAAAGAATATAGCTGAACTAAACAGACTTGAAATCGATAAATGTTTAGAATTCTTCAATAGCATTAAACTAACAAAAGAGGAAAGCATAATTGCTAAACCTCTACTTAAAGAAATTAAAAATAGATTATCATTTCTAATTGAAGTTGGATTACATTATCTTTCTCTTAATCGAGGAGCTAACGAACTGAGTGGAGGAGAAAGTCAAAGAACACGTCTGGCAACACAAATTGGTTCGAAACTTCAGGGAGTCACCTATATTTTGGACGAACCATCAATTGGATTAGCAAACAGGGATAATGAGAAATTACTCAGATCACTACAAACTCTCAGAGATGGTGGTAACAGCTTATTGGTCGTAGAACATGATGAAGATACGATGAGAACAGCTGATTTACTATTGGATTTAGGTCCATATGCAGGAGATGAAGGTGGTCAGCTTCTTTTTCTTAAGGAACCAGAACAGCTTACAGAAGAAGATGGAAAAGAATCAGTTACTGCTAGATATCTACTAGGTTTAGATAAAATTGAAACTCCACAAACCAGAAGAGAAAGCGAGACTTTCATCACTTTGAAAGGTGCTTCTCATAACAATCTGAAGAATATTACAGTTAATATCCCAATAGGAACTTTTACAGCTGTTACCGGTGTTTCAGGAAGCGGTAAATCTTCATTAGTTTCAGATACACTGTATCCTATTCTAGTCAATAAGCTGCATAATGGTACTCGAAGTGAAGGAAAATATGAATCAATAGAAGGGATAGAAAATATAGATAAGGTAGTTGTCATAGATCAATCCCCAATTGGGAGAACTACAAGATCCAACCCAGCGACATATACTAAGGTTATGGATCCCATCAGAGATTTATTTGCTTCATTACCCACAGCTAAGATAAGAGGATATAACAAAACCAGATTTAGTTTTAACACAAAAATTGGAAGATGTGAGGCTTGTAGTGGTCATGGATACAATACTATTGAAATGTCACTTCTACCCAATGTAGATGTTGAATGTGAGATCTGTAAAGGTAATAGATATGATGATGAAACATTGAAAATCAAGTACTCAGGTTATTCCATCGCTGATATTCTGAACATGACAGTCAGTAAAGCGATTAAGGTTTTTGAGAACATACCTAAAATTAAGAGAATTCTTCAGACTCTAGTTGATGTTGGACTTGATTATATTCAACTGGGACAACCAAGTACTACAATCTCGGGAGGTGAAGGACAAAGAATTAAACTTAGTCGTGAATTGTCCAAAAGAGCAACAGGACAAACACTTTACATGCTCGACGAATCTACAACAGGGCTTAGTTTTGAGGATATTAAGAAGCTGTTAGCTGTACTTCAAAGATTGGTTTCAAATGGCAACACTTGCTTGATAATCGAACATAATTTAGATGTAATAAAATCGAGTGATTATGTATTAGATTTGGGTCCTGAAGGAGGGATGGAAAACGGGGGATATGTAGTAGATTTTGGAACCCCTGAAGAATTAGCAGAAAATGAACTCTCTTACACAGGTTTAGCACTTCGAAAAGTATTATTTAATGAGGTTCGAGCTATAGATAAGGGTAAAAAAAGTATCCATGATGAAGATCTGGATCCAGCCAATTATCTATATGTCAGAGGAGCTTCGAAGAACAATTTGAAGAATATCAATTTAGATATTCCTAAAGAAAAATTAGTTGTTATAACAGGTCCCAGCGGTTCTGGTAAAAGTTCTCTAGCTATAGATACTCTCTTTGCGGAAGGTCAAAGGAGATTTGTCGAATCCCTCAGTAGTTATGCAAGACAGTTCCTCTCAAAAGCTGAAAGAGCAGATGTTGACGATATAATAGGATTAACTCCTTCCATCGCAATAGACCAGCATTCCATATCAAAGAATCCTCGTTCTACAGTTGCAACAACAACTGAAATTTATGATTACTTAAGATTGCTTTATGCGAAGATAGGTATTCCTCATTGCCCTCAATGTCAGATAGTTTTGAAATCGCGAACTATAGATGAAATAGCTAAACTTATTTCTAAAGAATATAAGAACAAAAACATTATTGTTGCTGCTTCTCTATCGAATGGCGAAGAGAAAGATATCAAGAAAACTATTGATGAGTTAAGAAAGCAAGGATATAACAGAGTTGTAGTTGATGGGAAGGATTACCAGATTGATGAAGAAATAAAAACAAAGAAATCAAGTTCTTTGTCTGCTGCATTAGACAGAATAGATGTGAATAAAGAAAACATTTCAAGAATAGCCGAAGCTGTTGAAACAGCTGTTGAACTAGGGAAAGGGAGAACAGAGGTTTATCTCAACGGTGAGAAACACACTTACTCTATTTATGCTGAATGTATCGATCATGATTATGAAGCTCCTGAGGAGATTCATCCAAGATTATTCTGTTTTAATCATTATTCAGGAGCGTGTCAAACATGTACGGGTCTAGGAGTAATCAGACATTTTGATATTCGTAAACTTATTACTGATGGGGATAAATCAATAAGTGAAG
>JAGLXK010000421.1 GCA_023132955.1 Candidatus Heimdallarchaeota archaeon | reverse complement strand
ACAGCTGTCTTACCACACAAATTTAATTTTATGTGGTAAGATTTTTTAAGCTACTTGCTTAACCTGTATTTGAATAATCATGACTGCCAAACAGATCCAGAAAAAGAAGGATCAACTTTCTGCAGTAGAGAAAGCTTTCAATCAGCTAGAACCTAAAGAAAAGACCAAATTCAGTTGCCAAAGACATGGATTTCTATCATAGTTTAGTTAAGAGTTTCGTTTTTGAGATGAAAAAAAGTTTTTTGAACAGCCAAACACTTCACAAGAGTTTTACCGTTCTCCTCTTGGGTTCTGATCCTGCCAACAAAGAGCTTTCATCTATTAATTGCAAATCTAAAGAAACGTTCAGGAGTAGCTGGGAAGAAGAATACACCCCCGAAAACGATTTTAAGGATTACTGGCTGGCCCATTACCCCCAGCTTGAAGCTGGGCTGAGGATTCTACCCTCACGAGAAAAAGACAAGAAACTAAGCTATGAAATGATAGAGGGAAGTCTTGTGAAGAGTTTCTAGCCCACGTGGGGTAAATCACTTGTATTAAAAGTTTCAAGGAGTCTTTCTCTTGTACCATTATCAGCATTGAGTATTGTTTTAGCATTCTGTCTTTTGTTGCCCCGGGGCAACATTTCTTCATTAGGCTCTTCTGATTCTTCTTTTTTGTTTCCGCACGGAAACATTTCAAAAAAACTACTTAATTTCAGCTAGGTTTCCCTTCTACTTAGTTAGATTCAATTTAAGCAAACATGCAACATGCAACAGTATCCATTTCGGATACATTCTAAAAACCTGAATCTCTCTTGAGTTCTCTACTGATTCGGCTTATTTTCACAATTCAACTTTCTTTTACAAGGTGTTTAAGACAATTTATTGATTTTGTTACAAAAAGGACATAACAGGGAGTAATCTATCTACAAGCCTTTACAACTATTTTTTATATTCTTTTCCGTTTTTGGAATTACAATTTCCAGAAAAAGATTGAGAAAATGGTAAAAATTGAGTGAAATACCACCATAATGTCTCTGTTTTCATTAGTTTTGACACCATTTCCACCAAAATTGACTTTTCTACTATTTTACTTTAAAAACCCCTGAAACAGCCACATACTATAAAATATTTTTAAGAATCCGAATATATTTGCCCCCTATATATGCCTTCTTCGGAAATGAAAGAAGTTTCCAGAGACACGCTTTCTAGTACGCTCACCGAACTTTTCTCTCGTCGCAACCCTCTTCTCCTGCAGCAACTTTCAACGATCAGTACCCACGGTATTAGAAGGAAAATCGTTCAGAAATTGAGGGGATTAAGACGACTAAAAAGGGTTGGGGTGAGACAGTTTAAAAGATTAGGATGTCAACTGATAGATGCAATCTTCTTGAAAAATAGTATTTTCAATATACTCATTTCTCTCTGTGGAAAATCAAATTATATTTACTCAGCTAGATGAATCCTGGGTTAAACAACTCTTCCCTGAATTTGAAATGTCTCCACGTGGAGACAATTACCACTGGTGTAAAACAAGTTTTTTTTCTTCTTCTTCTAATCCATAATAACTGAATATCAAATCATCATTTTCCTTTCTTTTTGATCGTATTTCCTGTTTCAAGTTTCTAATAATCTTTTTGGATTCTATTTTTTCTAACTCCAAATCAGATATCTCTTTGTATTTGGTTTTAAGTTCCTTTATTTTCTTTGTAGTATCTATGATGAACTGAACATTTTTGGAGATTATACTTTGTTCATCTTTACTTATTACTTTAACAGGAAATTCTCCCACATACTTGAAATCCATGCTTCTTGTTGCTCTATTAAAAATAAAATTGTAAACGTAATAAGAGCAAAGTTTTGAATTAAAAAGACCAAGTAAATAAAGTGGGTCGAAGGAGTTATTTTCAATAATGAAATAAATCAGAGTATCAACAGGAACATAATATCCAGGGTCATAATTTGCAATAATTTTAATATGATCCTTTGTCTGTGCTACAATTCTTTGAGCTAGTATCTTTGGTTTCTTTCTATCAGAAATTTTTGTTTTGTATTTATCAAAAACAGGGAAAGCTTCATCAATCCAAAATTCAGGAGTGCAGGAATATTGTTGAACATCTCTTCCTCTCAAAATGGGAACGCATGTTTCACTTGTTTTTTCTGTTTTCCATTGTTTTCGTGGTAATTCTGTATTAATTCCAGCACCTCTACTGATATAACAAATATCCTCAACCTTAACAGAATTTTCATTCATTTTATTGAAGATCTTAAGATTTATGTCCCCCCTATATAAAGGAAAAATATCCTCACTAAATTCAATTGAAGGAACTTTAATATTGAATATCTCATCAAGATCATAGTTTCGAGATGATCTTTGTTTCAGAAAATCCACATCTATATAACTATTAGATATATCCTTTTGCTGCTTTTTTCTTCTTAAAATAAGAATGACCATTTCTAAACGTACATCTTCAAATGCTTCTCTTATATCAAAGACCTTAATCACTTCAGTATGAGTTAAAATAAATTTTCGTGCAGATCTCCAACTTCCAAGAAATGTTAAAACCTTAGGTACGACAAATCCCAAATATCCATCGGTCTTTAATGCTCTTATGTACCTTGCTAAAAACAATGAAACAATATTTGTCGGAGATCCTAAAACACTTTTGTAGTGTCCAAAAATAGGTACATATTCTTTCTGAATAGTGTTCATCTTTACATTGAAAAATGGGGGATTACCAACAATTACATCATACTCCTTTGGTAATTCTTCAAAAATTCTTCCTTTTCCAATTAGATAGGATTGTTGCGCATTTTGTTTTTTTATGCCACGAAAATGTTGTTCTACATCAATTTTAAGTGAATTAAATTGATATATATTGATTTCATTAGTTGGTATATCGATATTTTTCAATGCTAAATTTGCAGCTGATAGCATCACTGCAAAAGGATTTATGTCAATTCCAAATAGATTGTGATCTAAGATGTTTTTGTGAGAATCAGTAGAGTTTAGGCCCTCAGCTAAATATCTTCTCATTAAACGATCATAAGCTTCAATTAGAAAACCTCCTGAACCACATGCGGGGTCTAATACAATATTATTTGTCTCTATAGGAATAGAATCAAAAATATACTTAATTATCCATAACGGTGTATAATATTGACCAAGGTCCTTTCTTTCTTCACGGCTAATATGTTGTTCATATATTTTACCAAGAATATCGTGATTTATTTGAGCAAAGTCATAATTATTTAGACTACTTACGACTTCTACTACAATTTCCATTTCTTCAGGATAAATTCCATCATAAAACTGTGTATCAAATATTGCCCTATAATCGATTTCTAAAACAGACTGGTAGGAAGCACGTATAATGTCTCGGATAGGAGTTGTAACTAACTGTTTAGAAAGATTTTCCTTACTAAATCTCTTCTCTATTTTGTTCCTATCCTCTAAGATTTTACAGAAGTAAATTTTAGTTAAGAAATGATAAGCAGTAATTCTTGCCAATTTATTAATTTTCTCTTCATCTTCAAATTTTCTCAGATTACTATCATTAACCCAGTTTTCATAATCAGATTTGAAAGATCTATCTGTGGTTAACTTATCTAAAATTGAGACTTCCAAAGAAGAAACTAGTTTGTTTCTTGCCTGTTTAAGATGATCAGAAAGAGTTCTTGGTACAATTGTTTCTATCATTTCAATTTGCTTTTTAGAAACATATTTCTCGAAATTACCTTTAATTAAATTTGTATATGCTATTATATCATAAAGTTCATACCATTTATCTAATAATTCTTCGCGCTTAAAACTAAGAATTAACCTATCTTTTGGAGAGATAATGTTTGGAATAAAAGTTTTATACAATCTGAATTCCTCACCATTTGTCAAAAAGGTGTAAGGACACTGAAGTCTATTAGAATATTCAAAAGCTTGTTCAATATGATTATCTAAATTCTGATTAGTAGCTTTCACTTCAACCAATACTTCTGATTTAGTTCTAACTAAAAGAACAATGTCTGCTCGAATCAGATTGATTTTATGTTCAAAATTTATCTTATTAGGAGAATCATATCCTAAAGATTCAAGTAAAGGTTTAACAATGAAAAGTTTGACATTTTCCTCATTCCCTGTCTCTGTTAAGAATTTTACCTCATCAACATTCAATTTTTGAACTTTTACTATCTGTGATGGAATCTCCAGTTTTGACATTTGTAAGTGACTCCCT
>JAGLXK010000420.1 GCA_023132955.1 Candidatus Heimdallarchaeota archaeon | reverse complement strand
AAGTTAATGTATTTTTGTAAATTTAATGTCATTTTTTTCGACCTTGTAATTTTGAATATAAAAAATCAATAATATTTTCTTTGAGTAATATAAATTTAAAATATATGAAAAGAGAGCAATATTATTTAATCCTCTTTTGTGTCGCTCTCTAGAAGACTGCTAAACGCATCGCGTAATTCTCCCTGCAAGGCTTCTTTCATTTGTTTAGTTGATTTTTGCGGTGATGTTGGTGCAACGGGAGTTGGTTCAAATTCAGCATCTTCAGCTTCATCTGTTCTTGATTTTCTTTTTGCTAAAGCATCTTTGACTTCTAGGTTAATTGCCATGCTAGCAGGCATCGAACCTTCCACTCCCCCTGCAGCTGCTTCTCTTTCTTTCCTGTGCTCATCAGGATTAACCTTTGTTAATCCAGATCTAACATCTTGGATGTCAGTAGCACTAACTCCAAATGGACTAAAGACTGGTGCTGCTCCAGGCGCACCAGGATCTCCTGGTACAGGTTCTGGTGCTTTTTGTAAATTGGATGCTGCTTTCATAAGATCGGAACTACTGATTCCACCTCCTGTGGATCCTTGAGTGCCAGATGGTGCAGGAATACCTCCCCCGTCTCCTACTGGAGCAGATAAATTGGGTGCTCCAACTGTACCTGCGTTGCTTGCAGTTAAATTAGGCGCTGATGTCGATACAGGGGTAGCAACAGGTGATTGAAATGAAGGTGCAGCTTGAGGTGAAACGCCCAATGCATGTTCAATAGCATTGATTCTATTAGTAAGAGTGTCAATATAGTCTTCCATTCGTTCTGTACTTCTAATCATGATCACCCCAAAATTTTCTATTAATTTGGTAATTTTCATGATTGCTTTCTTAGACGGTTCTGCTGTATCTGATAACAGGCCGTCTAGATAGTCGTCGATTGACACATGTATCATGTGAACACAAAAAATATAATATAAAAAGTCTATGTTACTCCTCATATTATGTGTAGCTAGAGAGAGTAAGAGAAAATTGTTAAAAGACAATGAATCTCTACTTAAAGACTTCTGGGATTACAGAAACAACTTGCTCAATATCCTCTGTAGTTATTCCAAAGTAGGTTACCATTCGGAAGAACTGATCCCCCATATAAGTTACTTTAATGCCATGTTTTTCCAAACCATCTCGAGCATCAGCGGCAGACCATTGACTAGCAGAAGTATCAACAACAGCAATATTTGTGTCAACTGGCTTAACTTTGAATTCCTCAATTTCTGTAAGAACCTTTTCAAGCATCTTTGCATGTTTATGATCCTCAACTAATCTGTCTATCATGTTGTTTAAAGCGTAGATTCCAGGAGCAGCTATAATACCCGCTTGTCGCATTCCACCGCCAACAAGTTTTCTCTGTCTTTTGGCTTTATTAATAAATTCTTCACTTCCAGCTATTACAGACCCTACAGGACATCCAAGTCCTTTACTTAAACATATTTGGACACTATCAGCGTTCTCAACAATCTTAGAAGCTGTCATTCCTGTAGCAACAGCTGCATTGAATACCCTTGCTCCATCCATATGTACTAAACCATTATTTTCATGAGCAATTTTGGCTAGTTGGTCAATATTTTCTTTAGGAATAATTTTACCTCCTCCTCTGTTATGAGTATTTTCTAAACAGAGAAGTTTCGGATCTACCCAATGGACATTATAACCTCGTGTAAAAATTGCTTCAACATCCTTAGGATCCATTAAACCATTATTTCCTTCAATTAGAAAAGGAAACGCTCCAATTAGTTGTGAAAGTCCTCCTACTTCGTATAAGTAAATGTGACTCTCTTTTTCAAGAACAACACCATCACCCCGATTAATATGAGTCATATTTGCTACAAGATTTCCTTGAGTACCACTAGAGACAAGTAGACCTGCTTCCTTTCCAAGTTTCTTAGCTGTTAAAACTTCAAGTTCTTTTACTGTTGGATCTTCCTCCCACACATCATCTCCAAGTTCAGCAGTTAGAATAGTTTCCAACATCTCCTTTGAAGGTAATGTAAAAGTGTCTGAACGTAGATCTATCATTAAAGGAAACAATCTCAGTTAAATTTTAAACTTGTCGATTTAAAGAGACAACTGGTGTGGGCTTTTCAGTGAAATTTAACGGGTTCTGGGAGTTTATCAATGTATTTAAGGAATTTATTTGGCCAGTTATCTTTATCCAAACCTTTCTGAGAAATGAAAGCTGTAAGAAATCTCTCGAAACTACCACCACCGCATCCTGACCATAATTCAATATTTCCTTCAGCTTTGACAGAGAAGCCTTTTGGATATTTCTGACCTATTATAGAAATATTCTGAATTTCTAACCATTCACTTTCTTCTCGACTTCCTCTATATGGCATATAAGCTTCATAGTCAATGGTTCCAACAACTAAATCTTCAGCTGAATCCATCTCATCCTCATGAGCAGATTGTTGTAACCACCATGGAGTAACCTTGGCTTCTCTAACCTCTAAATCAAGAACTTCTTCAAAGATAACTCTAAGTTTGTCTTTTACAGCCATACCTATTTGTTTAACTTGCTCAGGAGAACCTATGAATAATGTTTCAATACGGTGCAATTCATCAACTCGTTCAAATCCGTAAGCACTACCTGACTCATAGCGATAAGTGGGGCCACTCCAGTCATAAACCTTGATTGGAAGACTTTCTTTAGCAAGAGTTTTACCCTGAATCCAAGCCCAGAAGGGAGGACATTGAGCATAAGACAATCCCCCAATAGGAGCTGATACTTTCTCAGCAAGTTTCTCTAATGGGATAGTTTTTGTGATGGTAATATAATCCGCAATTTCTTCAAAGTATTCGGGGTCAGCAGATTTAGGTTGAACTACAAAATAGGGTTCAAAACCCCCTTGATAAATACCTTCAGCATGTTCAGATCTCAACCAAATTGACCAATCCACCAATTTTGGTATCATCATTTGATTGAACCCTAAAGGCTCATAGACATAATCTATCATAATATGTTTTAATGCTTCAGCTAAAGCAGTTATGGTGGGAGAAAGTATCCATTGGTTTCTGTAATTTGTTCGTTGAATCCAATTAGCTTTTTGCATCATTTGAGTAGGATTTTCTTCAGTATGATGTTTCTTTTCCCCACTATACCAGGAAATTTGATGATGTTCCCTTTTAGCACCATAATGCTGTTTAGAAATTTTTTCACCTACTCGACGTACAATACGTTCAATAGCTCCTTTTTCTACAAAATCTTCTTCAATTTCTGGATCAATTTCGATTTTAACATAACTCTTTCCTTTTTCTTCAAAAAATTCTAGGTTTTTTACTAATGGTAAAGTGAACTCTTTAACAGGCTTTTCTTCCAATTCTGTTTCAATGATGTATTTGATAAAAGCAAAACCTCTTAGTCCTACACGATATTTTTTACCTATTGCAGCAGAGAGCTTTTTCCTTAATCTGAGTACTGCCACATGTGGAGATAGTGAATCAACCGATGAAATTGTTATATCAAGTTTAGTTCCCTTGGTTTTCCATTCGGTGATCTTGAATTCCCCTTTATCTCTTGATTCTTGAGTTTTTTCAGTAAATTGTTTGAAAAGTTCTTCAATTTCACCCTTACTTTCAGGAGGTAAGGGTCCACTTAATGTAAATTGTACTTCGAGATAGTGTTTCATAGTGATTACAAAAGAAAATCTATCTAAGTAATTTTAACTTTTCCTAATGCGATTATTTTTAAAAAAAGGAAGAAGATGATTATTTTTTATTCGTATAATCTTCTTGTATTTGCAGATATTCTTTAAGAATCCCTTTCAAAGAGTCTTGAGTAATTCTTGAATCTTCTGTAATAAGACCATCAGAAATACGAAGATGTCTGAAACCAGGTCTTAATAGAGATAAATCATGAGAACACATGATGAAGGTAGCATTATTCTCTTTTACGAAACTCATTAAAACATCCATAATTTCTCTTGCTAAATCAGAGTCCATATTCGCTGTTGGCTCGTCTGCAAGCAGAATTGGCGTTTTTCGAGTAAGGGCTAAGGATAAAGTTGCTCTCTGTTTTTCACCAGCTGATAATTCATCAGGATATGATTCTAATTTATGACTGATATGAACATTTTTAGTCACTTCATTTCCAATATCTGGGTTGTATTCCTTGCCAAGAAATATGTAAGGAACTAATAGATTGTCTTTCAGTTGTATTGGTTCAAACAGACTATGATATTGAGTGATATAGGCGATGTTCTCCAATCTGAAATCTGATCTGGATGTATCATCTGCTTTTCCCATTGAATAGTCGTCAATGCGCACAGATCCCTTATCAGGAATCAAAAGCCCTGCAATAGTATTAAGTAAGGTGGTTTTTCCTACTCCAGAAGGACCAGAGATAAAAAGAAAGTCTCCTTTCTTAATAGTAAGATCTATGCCTTTGATGACCGGATGAAGTTGACCAAAAACCCAATAACCCTTTTCTAATCCTTTTATGCGAATATAGTCCTTAGCTTTTGGATTGTATTTGAATTCATTCTCGAAAAGATATCGAACATCGTCAAATGAAAGTTCATCCACTGTTTCTTTATATTCATCTGGAGGTTGTTGAAGGATATTGAAAACTTCTTCTTTAGTAACCAAATCAGGATTCCAAAGCATTGCTAGTTTCTTTGAAGGATGAACTTCAAATTCAGCGAATTCTCGAAGAGCGATTGAATTCTTAACTCTATCCGGAATTTGAAGCATATGAGAAGGATCAATGTAAGCACGGTTCAATTCAGAAGAATCCTTAAAAATATCTAACTTTTGTCTTTCTTTTTCATACCCGACACCAACAAGCCTTCCATCACGAATGAGGAAGCTCTTTTCGAAAACATTTCGATATCGAACATCATGAGTGACAATAACCATGGTAGTTCCAAGTTCTTTGTTAACTCCCTTCAAAGTGTCAATAATGCTGAAAGTGTTCTTCGAATCTAATTGACCTGTAGGTTCATCTGCTAGAATAAAGTGTGGTTGTCTTGCCAAAGCTATAGCAATGGATAATCTCATCGATTCTCCCCCACTTATTTTTGCTGCTTTATTGTTTTTCACATGCGTCAGATTGAATAATTTGAGTAATTCTTCCATTTCTTTTCTGGCCATTTCTCTTGGAGTATATTTCATTTTCATAGGCATTAGAACATTATCTCTAACTGTTAGTTGTGAGTAGAGATTCTTGCTTGTAAATTGATTTACAAGACCTATGTTTTCATATCTGAATTTTCTTCTTTCTTTTTCAGTTAGTAAATCAAGTTGTACCCCTCTTATCATCACCAACCCACCAGTTGGAGTATCAACCCCTGACAGAATGTTCATTAAAGTGGTCTTACCTGCTCCTGAAGGACCGATGATCGAGACAAGTTCCCCATCCCCTATATCTAAATCTAGTCCTCTTAAAGCAGATACTTTGTATTCTGTTACAGGATCGTGGTAAATTTTTATAACATCTACACATCTTATCATTTTTTTTCACTACTCCAGATTCCTTGGCATATATTTTGCATAATTTCTTTTCATCGACAGATAAAATATCCCCATGAATAGTACAGGTGCTACTACATACGCGATAATAAACGCTACTGCGTTGAATTTCCACAGATAATTTATTCCACTATAGAAGAATCTCTTCGTTGCCCAGGTGAATCCCCACATTATAGCGAACCCCACCCCTGTTCCTAATATCAACCCTGGTATAATTCCAGTAAACATCGCTTCGAACATCGTTAATCGTATAATTCGTTTCGTCGATATTCCCATTTTCTTCAGTCTATCATTTTTTGTTATTCTTTGTTGCAGAATCTTTATGGGATTGCTTATGCTTATGAAAGCTATAGCTATTAGACACACTAGCATTGAAAGAGCGAATTCTGCCGAAACTATGTTGAAGAATGGAAATGTTTCAAATTGCCTTTCATCACTATCAGTAATTGCTGAATCTATGCCTAGGTTCAATTCTTCAGTTAGATAATGCTCTATCAATGTAAAATTTGCATTTTCTGACAGCCTAATGAGTAACCTATCTTTATATTTCTCACTTGCGATGTTCACAGTTTCTCTTATTCTCTCAAAATTAGATTGTGTCATTACCACACCTGCGATTCTAACAGTTACTCCTGGAATATACTCTCCTGATGTATAAAAAACAGGAATGTAGTTGAATATGTCATATATTTCGAATGTTAAATTCATTGGTGGAAAGAGTGACTCAAATTCGAATTCATATTTCTCTCCTGCTCTATCATCATAGAAATATTTTGTGCTAAGCATTGTGTCATTAGCTTCTAGTGCCGTTATTGTCTCTTCCCAATTATTAAATAGCCTACTTGGAGGCGTATATACCGTGTTCAAGAATTCAGTAGTATTCTCTATCAGATACACTGCTAATGGTTCAAAATCATAACTAGCTTCTACTTCATGAACAAACGCAGTGCTTTCTACTCCTTGTATAGCTTGAATCTCTGGCAACAGAGATTGATTCTGATCCATCCAATTCTTAACGTATATATCTGCACCATTATACAAATATGCATCTTTATCATAATTGAATTCTACAGTTAAGGGGCTCATAATTGATGGTATAGTAATCCCTACTATTAGTAGAAAAGCAAAGAACATGTTACTGAATAGTTTGATGTCTGATCGAACTTCAACTAAAGTAAATGACCCTATAGTTTTTCTCCGATTCCACGAAATTTTGCTTATTGCGATCATAATAACTCCATGCAAATCTTTGAGCAATAATCCAATACCTAGTAGAGCTAATAGAACACCTAAGCCTGCAAGATAGACATTAATCATTAGTATTGATGTATTTCCTATAGAGGATAGGTTTCTTAGATTTACTTTGTACAAACTGAAGAAAAGTAGAGTTAGACCTATACCAACTCCAATCAGTAGTATTGTTGGAAGTCTTATTTGTTTTAACAGAGTAACAAGTCTTTGAGGAGTTTTTTGGAAAGTGGTTTTCTTTGTTGAAACTTGTATAATCTTTGGTATAGAGACCACTATTAAGGCCGTTATAGTAAATAGTGTGGCCCATCCTAAACCACTGAAATTCAGCACTTGATTCTGCTGGTTGAATGTAAGAAAGGAATCAACTTTCAGTAATGGAGGTACTAAAGCAAAAGATAAACCAAACCCG
>JAGLXK010000042.1 GCA_023132955.1 Candidatus Heimdallarchaeota archaeon | reverse complement strand
ATTAAAAGTACAATGAATCACTTTGGAAGACACTTTTAGAACAATTATTACAGGAGCTTTTATAGGGAATTCAAGGGAGAAAGGTGATGACAAAAGTACTACGAGTAGAATGCATAGAACTTTCCTATCATCAAGCTCTGAGTACACTTTGTCATCAAGTGAAAAACCTCTATAATCGAACGAATTATCTAGTAAAGCAATCGTTGAGGAAGAAGAACAAGTTATTAGTGTACTATGACCTCAACACCTTACTTAAGGAAGAAGCGTGTTACAAAACCCTTCCTGCACATACTGCACAACATACAATCAAGCTCCTTTGCAGAAATTGGAAAGGATATTTTCGTGCACTGAAGGAGTGGAAAAAGAATCCTGCAGCGTTCTTCGCTATGCCTCAACCTCCTAACTACAAAGCTAAAGATGGGGAAGTTGTAGCTATCTTCACCAACCAGCAAGCGAGACTACAAAATGGTTGGCTAGTCCTTCCTAAGAAAGTAGGCTTTTACTACAAAACTCGACTGACAGCGCGTACCACGTTGAAAGAAGTAAGAATTGTCCCTCGACGAGTGGGTTACACTCTCGAACTAGTGTATGAGAAAGTCTTACCTAAACAGCGAAAACGTTTTACTAGGAAAGGTGCTATCGATTTAGGGTCTATCAACTTTGTAGCCTTTGTGGATAACCTTGGCACTCAACCAATTGTTATCAAGGATCACGGGAGAGGAATCAGAAGTATTATCCAGTATTATTTGAAAAAGCAGACACAATTACAAGAGCAATATGTGCAACAACAAAGAAACCAATTGAAAAAAAGGAATAAACTCAGCTATGGTCCAGCCTATTATCATCTTCGCGAGAAGTGGCGCAAAAAACTCAAAGATGCCATTCATAAACTCACCAAGTATCTTGTAGACTTGTGGGTGGAACGGGACTTACATGAAGTGATCATCGGGTACAATGAAAAATGGAAACAAAATGTTCATTTCTGGAAGAAAATTACTCAGATGTTTGTTGCCATTCCCTTCATGAGAATTATCAACCAGCTGAAATACAAAGCAGCTGAACATGGAATTAAAGTTGAGCTCATCCCTGAACAATATACTTCTAAAAGCAGTTTTCTGGATAATGAGTTTCCCAAGAAACGAATAAAGTATGTTGGACGAAGAACAGAACGAGGGTTATTTCGTTCAGCTCAAGGCCATCTAATCAATGCTGATGTCAATGCTGCATATAATATCTTAGTTAAAAGCGATCCGAAAGCACTACCTAAGCGGAGTGTGAACGGGGTAGGAGGATACGTGATGTATCCACGTAGAGTGAGTGTCGACCCACAATGACCTCTACAAAAGAAGTTCAACAACTCTTGTCTATTATGACAAGATGACAACAACTCATCATTGAAAATCCTTGATGAAATCATCATAATCTAGATTTTCATCTTGGCAGTATTTTCTAATTGCTCTTATATGTGATTTGAGAATCAAAGGTGTTAACTTTTCTAATTTATCAGTTTTATTTGCAGCTTGCAGTAGATTAATTACAATTTTTGAATCAATGCCTTTGCTCTTTTCTATGAAAGTATTCTTTTGTTTTAGAGATGTGTTCTTCAATTCCTTTACTAATTGTTTTGAACCATCAACTCCAATATTATTGAGTGCAGTAACACCAGTTTTCATATTGCCTTCATTTATCATTTTAATGAGATCTAACATGATTGAAGTATCCTTTGCTTTTGATAGTAAGATGATAAGTCTAGTCCTTGCTTTTTCATTCTTCTCTTTATTATATCTGGCTTTAAGGACTGGAATTGCTGATACACCCATTTTTTCTACAATACGTTGAAGATTTCTAAACCACCTCTCATCCTTTGATTGTAGATTAGAAAATGTCAGTTCAAGAACTTTCGAATCCATTTGACCAATAGCGTCTACTGTAGCGTTAACCAAATTATTGTAAGGGGAATTAAGATTAACAAATAACTTCTTTGCAATTGGAGCTCCAATATTTACAGCTGCATAAACAGCTGCATCTCGAACTAATTGTTTAGATCTTTTCATATTGTTGATGATAACATCGATAACGCCAGGATCTCTTAACTCTCCCAAAGCACGAGTTGATATTTCAGCAATTATATCATCATTTTTCTTTGCTGCATTTATTAGAGTTATTAGAGCTCTTTTGTTTTTAATTCTTCTAAGAGATTCAACTGCTTTTCTTCTAACTTGAATATTAGGGTCTGCGAGAAGGTCAGACAGAGCTGGAACAGCTTTTGCTCCAAATTGCGACATTAAACCACAACCTTTTTCTCTTATTTCACGATCGATTTCCCCTAATGATTTTAAAACTATATTAAATATTTCATCTTCTTTACTTCGTAATTTTTCTGATTGAAGAGCGAAAGAATAACCCAGATTCTGCAGTTCTTCGGTAGGATAGTATAGATATAAGATGATACCCAATTTTACAACTAGAGAAAGGTCGACATCTAGCAGACCATCTAAGGATAAGTCAATATTATCAGAACCAAAATAGTGTAACACCTCTATAGCATTCTTTCTTAACCTTAAATCGTCATCAATCAGCTCTTCAATTAACACCCTTATTGATGGAGTACCTAAGGTTAACAAAGCTTCAGTCACAGCTTCTATAATAGAAGGATTCTTACCAGCTAATTGGCCTGTAAGTAATCTTATTGCCCCTACATATCCATATTTTTCGCTCATCACAAGAGTTAAACATTGGGCAGCATTTCTTCTAACATTTCTCTTACCTTTATGGAGAGCGACCATTAAATGATCGTAACTTGATTCGCCAATTCTTTTCATCGTCTCTATTATGAAAGGAATATTCTTATCTTCCTCAAGAGCTGAGATAAGAAATGGTAGAACATTGTCACCAAGCAAAGAAAGAGATCTAGCAGCATAGTATGCTAAGGGCTCTCCTTTTTCGAATTGTTCAATTAAAACCTCACAAGCATTATCATTACCTAAATTCCCTAAAGCTTCGATTATTGCGAGTTTAGTATCAGTTGAATCATTCTTATTTGCAAGTCTTTCTATTAAGACATCACTGTTTTTTGGTTCATCAACCAGCATTAATGCTAAAGATCCATATTGAATATTTACTTCACTCTTATCTTTCAAAATAATATCTCTGATATTCTTGATAATTAGAACTGCTAACTCAGGAAATTTCGTGACTGTAAGAAGAGTTAATTCAGGAAAAATAGTATTAGATTGTTTTATTCTATAAGATAGAATTTTCTTAATTTCTTTTGTTTTCATAGATATGAAGTTGTAAGTTATAAATGAATCTTCTAGATTAGAAAAATCTGAATCACAAGTTCTCAAGGTAAGTTCTGTCAGAGTTGACAAGATTGGAACAACCTTATAAGATTCCTGAATGGATTTAAACAACTGATCTGGTTTAAAAGGAGAAATAATATCATAAATTGAATCAAAGCTAGAATCATTAGTTAAATATTCATAGAGAATTGGTATGAAATATTTCATATTTTTAGTAACTACTTGTTTAATATGTGGATGAGGATTTTTAAGATAAAATTCAACAATATTTTTTGTGGGAATAAATTCCGAACTAAAAATCAAGTCTGAGCTCTTTCTTCTTACTCTTTCATCACCATCAGCCATCAATTCAACCAATATATGAAGTACTTTGAGATTTCCTAGAGGAATTTTGTCTTGTTGATTACTTTGGAGATAAGAACGTACGGTATCTATATTCAAGTACTCTTCCTCCTCATATCCTTCCTAAACTGAATGAAGTCGATAATTTTGGATCCTAGGTTTTCAAAAGCGTTACTGACATTCTCATCAGTTTTGGCTGATGTTTCAAAGTATTCTACTTTAAAACCTCTCTCTTTGTATTTCTTGTTCAAAGCTTGAATATAAGTTGAAACTTTTGCTCTAATTTTCTCACGAGTGGCTGGTGATATTAAATCCATTTTGTTTCCTAAAATAGAGAATGGAACAATTCCTCTCTCGGTTCCTGTTTCTAATTCTGCAATCCATTGATCCAACTTTTTTAAAGTGGTCAATTTCTTCGCATCAAACACCATCAAAGCCCCCAAAGCACCTTTATAATACATCATACGTAGGTTCTCAAAGATTTTTTGTCCCGCTATATCCCATATTTGGAAAAGTACGGAAAAATCTTGAACTTTTTTGGGTAAGGATGCAAAATCAGCACCAATAGTTTGGAGATGTTCTGTAATGAAACCATCACCTAGATATGAACGGCGTAAACTTGTTTTTCCAACCCCAGCTTCACCGGCAAGTATAATCTTCAAATATAATTTTTGTCCATAGCTCAAAATATTCACTTCTTCTAGTTTGGAAACTGTTTGTACATTTCAATGTACTAATTAGATAATAAGTTACCTAATTTAAAGATTTTAGGAAGTACTAGTGAGAGAACATTAATAACTAAAATTGAACCAAAAAACATACTAGAAAGCAATAGAAAAGGATTATTGAGAACAATACCGTTACTAGAAACTAAAATCCAAACTAGTATTAGTTCTGTTGCTATGTTAATGATAATTGCTGTGTGAATTCCAAATTTACAAAAAGCATACCCGCAGATGAATCCAACAACAATGGTGTAAACCATTTTCCATAGATTCCAGCCATATGCAGGTTGGACATATGCATAAGCGATTGAAGAGAAAATCATAAATATTCCAGTTATTTTGTCTACTTTTCCCCACCCTCCTGTTAAATAGAAAAGAGGATTTCCTGGTTGCCTGTTTTTGATATAACGTGCAAGGATAGAAGTTTCATCAACATTCTCAGATTTCGCTCTTGAACGATATTCAAACAATTTTTGGATAAGATAGATAAGACCTCTTATCAGAAAAAGAGGTAACCCAAAGAGAAGTAACCTGAACATAATTTCTTCACCAAAACCCTCCCAAATTGACTGAGTTAGATGAACGAAACTAGAATAGTTCCTACCCTCTGACAATAATGGTCCAAGAGCAGCTGTGTTTTGAAATATACTAATGAGAAACAAAGTAGAAAAAACACTTAGTAATATTAGTTTCATGACTGATACAGAGTTGCTGTTATTTATTCTAGAAAGCACCAGATCATATCTTCTTGGTGTTTTAGATTTAATAAGATGTGACGGTACAAAATCAAGTGTTTTTATTTCAGGATTGAGTATTTGATAAGCTATATCTTCTTGGGTTTTTTCTGACTTCTTCTCATTAAACTTCTCAAGAACAGTTTGATTATTCTCTTCAGTATTTCTCTTTTTCAGGAGAAGAATAGAGAAAGTTAAACAAATCAAAAGAATTGACAAAATAGCTTGAGTAAGTTTCCAATCAAAAACAACATTTGAAGGCAATATTGTCTTCTTGAAAAACTCTTGAGCTAAACCATTTATCGGATCAAAATGATACCAAAAGTTTGGATAAAAGAAATCTAAACTTGCTTCAACAGCTGAAGCTTTAATTGATGGATAAAGAATGATAATAATTAGGTTCCCAATCACTATTCCACCAGCTAATCCAACAGCTAGAAAATTATTGAATTTTCTTAAATTCTGTTTTAGTTGTTTTGGAAACAAGCCTAAACCATACCTGTCACTTTTACTTTCTATGGGGGTTTTCTTTAGCAATTTGCAAATCTTATTCTCAATTCTAGGAAATAGAAAAACTCCCAGTATTGTACTGATTGCAATCAGCTGTAAATTTTCTAGAAATATAGAAGAAATTCGAATAAAAATATGCAATTCTGGAAGATTCAGAAAGGAAACAATAATCGAATAGATTAATAGAATAAGAAAAATAGGCAAAAAAACTATTATGATGTGATTAAGAGAATTGTCTTCAGATTCTAGATTCTTTTTGATGAACCATCTTCTTAGGGACCAACCATACAAGAAAAAAAGTATTATTATACCTATAGAGAGAAAAATAGAATTCTTAGTATTAACTCCATAAAGTAGAGAATCTGTATTTGCTTCATTCTTAAGTAAATACAAATCGAAAACTAAACGGATAATGGAAAAAGAAAACACACTAACAGAAAACAGCAAAGAATCCAGAAGAAAACGTCTTTTTTGCATTTCAAACTACTCGTATAGAAGCCTTTCTTGTGAAACAGAGGTCTAGGTATTTATATATTTTTCACTTTAAAAAATAGGAAAAATTTTTAAGCGTGTTCAGAGCCATTTTTATTACTTACTCATAAGCGTAATTATGACAACTGGTTACAGGTGAATAAAATGAGTGATGAAGAAACAATTGAAAAAGAAGAACCTAAGAAGAAAACTCCTGCTAAGAAAGATACAACAAAGAAACCTGAGACACAACAAAGCCAAATAATTTACATCGGCAAGAAAGACACCATAAGCTATGTCTTAGTTGCAGTTACAATACTCAACAAGAGTGATATGTGTTCAATTCAAGCTCGAGGAAGACAGATTTCAAAGGCTGTAGACATTGCAGAAATTACTAGAAGAAAGTTCTTACAAGACATGATAGAAGTAGATGATGTTATAATCGGTTCTGAAGAGATACAGTCTGATGAAGAAGGAATACCACCTAAGACAGTCTCAACAATAGATATAATATTGAAGAGGATATAAACTTCATCTACACAACTTGAGTAAAAACCTTTCTCACATTTTTTCCTTATATTGAATATTAGGTTTTTTGTCCCCTTATCGGTTTAGATAAAATCTCCTGTTTCTATTTTTTGAGGTAAGTAGAAATTTGTAATATATTGAGGATCTCTTGCATTTAAGGCTTGTATTTCAGCTTTGTAGCCACTAGCAAGTAATATTTGCAATTGTTCTTCCCATCTTGGTTTTCGTTTTACAAACTCTTCTTCTAACATTAATTTAGATCTATGAATGTCTTTAGAAGTTAGCTTAAGTAAAGCACTTCGGGGAATGTCAAATCCACTTTCTTGAGATAAATCACTTGGAAGTAATCCCAACCATTTGATATTAGGAACAGCTAAATGGCTGGACTCAAAACTTAACGCTTTACTACCAACACTGTAAACTCTCATAATCTCAAATCCATAAGGATCGGCATCCATTATTGCGAATATGGGGATGTTCAAATCATCATTTATTTTCTTAAGAAACTGTCTTGTAGCTATATCAGGTTGCCCTTTAGCTGTTATCAGAATACTTGGAACATAATCGTAGAAGTGATCTTCAGCTAAACGATTGAAAACAGCATCTTTCTCTATAACTAAACACATTTCTGCATCAGTATCGAAATCGTCTATATCATCAATATTGGGAGAGATTGCTTTCCCAGCGCCAATTGCTCTGCAGTCGATTAAATCTCCTTTTTCCTTGAAGCTAATTCTTCCAACAACTATTCCTTTGGAGGATGCACTCACATTAAGAGAAGATCGAGTTACTTGAAGCATTGCACCGAGATCTTCAACTAAGGAATCTGAAACAGACTGCTTTTCAAAGGAATTAACATCCATATAGAAAATATCTCTTTTTGTACTGTGAATGTCTCTCGAAAGAATATCATGTATTATTTTCATAATTATGGTCATTTGTTCAACGGAACTGACAGAAGAAAGGCTTCTAAATTGACGTTCAATCATCTGTCTTCCGATTAACACCAGTTCTTGTTCTTCATCAAAACCCACATTTGATCCACTTCTAGAAGGAATGTAAAACGATGCATCAGAAGGATTAGCAATAGCTTGTTTTAGAAAATCTAAAGCATATTCAACAAGCAAGTTATTTGTATCTTGAGATGATTTTGTTTCTACATGAGTTACACCATAAGGCATGAAATATTCCTTTTTCTTTAGAAGATCTTGCTTTAACGCTTGAACATTATCCAAAGTAACAGTTCTTTTAACACTTACACTCATAGTAGTTTTTTCTAAAGGATATCTAGATAATTTTCTGGTTGGTTCAAGTAGATACCACTTTCTACCACTTCGCAAAAACAAAACGAAAGATCCTCTCTTTAAATCAAAAGTATCTCTCGCCCATCCATACATTTCTCTTGTAACAATTTCTTTACTAAAACCTACTGCACGCTCTGTTGCAGGCAAAACTGTTGAATTTGAAAAAATAAAATTGCTCATTTCTGTCATTTATCTCCACCCTTTGAATTAGTTGATGATCTTTTACTCGTCTTTGAAGACGTTTTCTTCTGCCCAGGTCTAGTAGCTAAATCTAATAAAGTAGTTTGTTTTGTGGAAGCCTTAGTTGGCATTTTCTTAGGTGC
>JAGLXK010000419.1 GCA_023132955.1 Candidatus Heimdallarchaeota archaeon | reverse complement strand
TCTTCCTTATCAGTACTAGCTTGTACAAGTCTTTTCGCATCTGGAGTCGTCACTTGACTGTGACCTTTAAAATGAAGGCTGATTTCTCCATTTGTTTCAATTCCAATTCGATTAGATGTAATAGTAAATATCTGATTTTCAATGGATCTTGTAATCATTGCATTTTGACAAAAGGAAAGAACAAGATTTGTTGAATGAGCTAATACATCCATACCTTGGAGAGCAAGGCTTCTGGTGGCCTCTGGAAAAATCCAGTCCCAACATATTAGTATCCCTAGATTCATCCCCCTGATATTATATACTTTGAAAGGTCCATCCCCAGGTTCGAAGAACAGTTTTTCCCTATCAAATAAATGTACCTTCCGGTATTTGGCTACAAAGCCTTCAGGACCCACCAATACTGAAGAATTAAAGTACTTACTTCCATTTTTTTCACAGACTCCACAGACTATATAACCATTTTTTTGTTTGGCTAATTCAACTAATTTCTCAACAAAATATCCTGAAGGAATTTCTTCAGAAATTTTTGCTAGTTCTTCCTTCTCCACAAAAACATATCCTGAATTCGCTAATTCCGGAATAACCAATAAATCAAAAGATTTTGTTTCTTCAATAAGTTTAGAAATCACATCAATATTTGTCTCAACATCTTTTAAAACTGGCTGAAACTGTAGAAAACCTACTTTCATCATTTTTCGTTTGATATTCATCTATTTAAATCTGTGGCAGAGAGGTTTACTGATTTCTTGAAGGAATCAATCAAAGAGATAAGTTCAGAAATATCATATATATTATAATCTGGTTTTAATTTCATCACTTTTTCAGGAGAAGAAGCTCCATAATATGCAAAAACAGAATTAACTCTCGCTTGTTTTGCACTTCGTATATCAAACTCTGTATCACCTATCATGAATGTGCGACTATTTGGGATACTGAAATCATTCATGATTTGAATAATAGCTTTTGACTTTGTTTTATCAAGAGTACCTATTGGTCTATCAAATAGATGAAATATTTTAAAGTGTTGCAACCATTTTTCCATCCTTTCTTGAGATTTTCTAGACACCAATCCAATATAATTTGTTTTTTTAAGTTCTTCAAGTGTTTCTCTTACTCCAGAATAGAGACTTCGTAAAAATGAATATTTATCTGTAATGTTTACATAATACTGAAGAGCTAAATCTAATAATTCAGGATTATCATTTTCCAGAAATTCAATGAAATCCTGTTTCTGATCAGTATTTCCCACCCTTTCTTTGAAAACCTTATCAGATAATTTCTTACCTGAGAAATGTTCTACAGTTTCTTGCATCTGCATAGCATATGCTTCTTTGGAATCAGCTAATACTCCATCAAAGTCAAAAATGATTAAACAACATTTTTCTCGATTTCTTAAACCCATTACACCGTAAGAAAAGAATCAAAATAAATAGTTTGGGATGAGACTATTCATCCTTTTTTAAAGGTGCACTGCAATTTGTGCAGAAATAAGCATCCATTTCATTTCTGGCATCACAGTTCCAACATTTTACAGTAGTTGAACTTTTTTTCCCAGATAAAATGCTTGCTTTTTCTTTCCAATCAAATTGATCAAAACCAGAAGATTTTTCTTCCATTCTTTGTGCAATTTTGTCTTCAACTCTGTGAAGACCATCATAAAATCCATCTATTTGATCAGTTCTATCCCTGAATTTTCTGGCTTCTTTGGCTCTAGCCTCAAAATTGAAAACATATTTAATATATTGAAATATATTCATTTTTCTATCTTTCAGATGACGGTTGATTAAGAACAGAATTGCTCCAACTTCAAGCACACCTAAAATAACATAGATAATAATTAGAACTGTTTCTCCTGGCGGCTTGAAGAATGCAAGTAAAATACTCACTGGCAGAAATCCTGCAGAGATAACTAGTATTGGTAGTCCAAGAACTAAATAAACAAGTTCATTCATGGCACTTGCGACACTATAACCTGCCCCAGAGAAGAACTCTATAATATAATAAGTTATGAGCATTGTTCCAACAATACATATTGCTAGAATTGACAGAACTTTAAGAAGTTTGATATCTAAAATAAATGAATAGGCAACGCAAGCTACTATAACACCTGCAAGAATAGCTTGCTGCATAACATTTTCTCTCTTGAAAACTTTACGTTTTCCCTTGGGTATTCCATGCATAGACGTCATCCCAAATGAAAATCATATACTTATTTATTTTACTATTTGTGCAATGGTACCAAAAATTAAGTAAAATAAAAATAAAAAAGATAGAGAAGAGTTCTATTCTTCTTGTTTTCTTCTTCTTCGATATACAACCATGGCTTGAATTACCAACAAAGTTGCTCCAATAGAAAGCAAAGTTAGTGCATCAAAACCTGTTTTGGTAACAGGAGATTCAATGCATATTGTATAATTGCTTAATGTTCTATAAAACGTACCATTAATATCAACTACACTGATAAAGAATTCAATAATTGTATTTGCATCAAATCCTTTACCTAATTCGAAGTAGTAAAATGGGTCGTCAGCAGTTCCATTGTAGTCCATTATAGCTGTATATCCAGTTGTGACATTATTGTTCGGATCAAATTCTGACCATGTGATGTTTACATGATTCTTACCTGATCTGATCTCAAGATCAGTTCTGTTAGTAATCTCAACAGTAACCATATATTTTTCATTTTCATAGAAGAGATTGGTCGGTAAAGTAACTTCTTGACCATCTTCATCAGTGGTCAAAAGGTTGATTTCAGGAGTTGAGATATAGACAGGTGTAAAATCAGATTCAAGTACCACATAACTATCATTTTCGGAAAAGACTTGCTTTACAACTAATTCATCAGAGTATTCCACCATAATTCGGTAGATTATGAGATTATCATAGTCAAATGCAGGAAGAATTCCTGAATAAGAGCTAATTGCACCAATTGAACCTATAGGAGTTCCTGAAGAGGTTATCTCAGTATTAATCCATGTTGGGCCATTGTTAAGAAGATATTGAAGATAGACTTTAACATTTTCTGTATCAGTAGGTACAAATATTTGAGATTCAATAAATACTTCATCAATGTCTTGTGGATGAAGGATGTCTCTTGCTACATATTCAATTGAAGGGATAACTGTATAACTATTTTCGAGAGGATAGAGGTCTTTAATTTCATGAACAACAGAATCAATTGTAACAAGATCAATTAAAACCTCGGTTGGCCAAGGTTCATTTAAATAATGATTACCAACAAAAGTAACGTTATCAAGTTGTTTATAGAAAAGACCTAAACAATCAGTTATTGAACCATATTGTCCAACAGTTCCAAAATTGTTATTGTATACAGAGAAACCGTTACTATCAATGAAAGTTATTGCTGCTCCAACAATTGAATCAAATGAATTTCCAGTTACAATTGGAGATGTAGATCCAATAATTTGTATACCTGTATTTAACGCCTTATAGGTTCCATCACGAATTTGCAAATACAGTGTATTTCTGGCAACAATTCCAATGTCTGAAGTGTTTACGTCATTCCCCATAAGTCTGATATTGTCTGAGAACCAGATACTGACCCCATAAACAGAGTCAAATATACCATTACTAGCTAAAATACCGTAACTAGTTGACCAGAGGGATATTCCGTATTCTGCATTAATCGCTCCGTTAGCTGTTATAACTACTTCTTTAGTTTGTTCAACATAAATACCAGTTATTGTATTATTAATAATATTACCAAGAATTATTACTTCTCTTGAGGAGACTACGCTTATTCCTTCACCTACAAAGGTTAAAATATTAGATTCAATTTCATTATCTCTTCCACCTAGAAGATTGATTCCTGTTGTAGCATTATAAAATACATTAAAAGATATTACAGCGTCTCTTGAATCAACTATATCAACAGCTTTTTCTGATATGTTATAGAACTCGTTATTTGACACTTCAATTCCGTCAGAATCTAGTACAGCTATACCATTATCAAGATTATCAAAGTAATTGTTTATAATCCAGTTTGGTGATGTGAAAAAATCAATAGCTTGATTACTATCAATGAATCTATTTTCAGTTATTAAAGATGCTCTTGTGCCTTCTGCCTCTATACAAACATCTGAAACATCTGTGAAGTTATTGTTGCTGATTGTCGATAAATCCGCATTATCTAAAACAATACCATTATCAAGAACGCCAAGTATATTATCTGTCATTGTTAGTCTTGAATCTTCAATATAAGCGCCTAGCTTACTATTTGTGAAATAACTATTTGTAATTCCTACTGGATTGATATCATCGATTTGCAAACCAATTTCAGTCAAAGAATTGAATTCAGTATAATCAATAGTTAGACTATCTGCATTATCAATCAACAGTCCAAATTTAGCATTAGCAAAAAAACTATCATAGATTTCAATTGATCCACTATCTACTAGCTCTAAACCTGTTTCACCTAGATAAAATTCAGAGTTATCAATAAATATATTCTGTCCATATTTAATATAAAATGAACTTTCAATAATATCTGAACCTTCAATTGTGATATCTGCTGCATTCCTTATGTCAATTAATGCTTTTTCTACACTAATACCTAAGAAAGTAATTGATGATTCTATGCTTACATTTGTGCTTATATCAGTACCCAGAATTGTGAAATTATATGATAAATCAGTTGGTTGTAGAATACTGTTTTCGACATAAAGTTTGGCTCCATCCATCATTTCAATTGTACATGAAAAAGTTTGATTTGCTAGAAAATCCACGGTTGAGTTAATAATTCTCAACTCTCCACCTTCTTCAATAAGTATAGAACCATTAATAATTACATCGTCAGTTATTGTTTCCAATCCTGATATAATCCAAACTCCTTCTGTTGGAGGTTGTAATTTGACAAAACTGTTTGAAGCTCTCGAAACAGTTCCAACTGTTAACAAACCAACTATTAGCGTAAATGTGAAAAGCGTTACTATTTTCTTAGAAACCTTCATCTAATTAACCTCGAGTATTTGTCTTAATTTAATCAATCGTGACGAATGCATATTATTAAAGTTTCTGTAAGAACTGTGATTTCAGATTTTATCCGTTTGAGAAGTCAATGGCAAATTAAGGTCCTAGACAACCGAAACGAGTAAAATTCAATTGATAAATTGACTGAATAAATCTGTTAACTTGAAGTATTATCTTCTAATTTTTCTTTGTTTTAGATTTCTTTTCCTTTCGTCTAACTTTCTCACGAGCTATACGGTCTTTCTTATATTTCTTCAGCATAAGTTTATCCAGCTGTTCATCAGTTAAATCAGGAGGATTTATCAGAGGTTCTGGGTGTTCAACTAGCTTTTTTAACAAATCAATAGTTGGTCCACTATAACTTCCTGGTGTGATTCGATCATCTATGCAAACTTTAATATCCATCACATTTCGTATATCAACTTCTTCAGTTTCTTGATTTACTACTTGAACCTTGTGCATTTTTCCGATTGTTACCAGAACTCCTGTTGTTCCAAGTTCAAAGAGATGGTGATAAACAGCATCTACATTTATTGATCCTAAATGAGCTAGAAATACTGTTGACCACATTGGGATGTCTTTAGTGAAAGCATATATTGGAATATTGTGTTCGTCTGTCCAACGTATTAACCAGAAAATAAAACGAATCACCCATCTGGGAAAGGCACCCCAAAATTTGACATCTTTTTCATTCGGGTTTTCTCCATAACGAGCTTCATAAAGTTCTCTTTTAACAATTTTTTGAACAGAATCCAAAGTATCAAATGGATCAAATTCAATCATTGCATTTATTTCATCTCCATCCTCAGTTTTTTCCTTTTTAACTACAAAAGATATAATTATCTTATTTCTTTGCCATAGCCTACGACCAGATACAAAGCGATTAATTTTTGGACGTAAAGAAATGGTTCTAATTGCGGCTGCTAAATAAATCTGAAACAAGGTTATTTTATCTTCTTCATCTCGATTTTTATTATATTTTTCAAGAAATTTGAAGGTATTAGTAAGATCTATCTGAGTTTTAGAATAAATTGAACTTCCTGTTTTTGTTCGCATTATAAGAAATTCGAATTCATGAAATTTTGTAGTTTTTACTAATTCTGCATCTGGTCTTCTTGGCATTTAATCACATCTTTATTATAACAGGCTTTTTTATTTGAATAAAACGCTTTTTTAAATATATTTCGTTTCTTAGGGTTTTATAAAAATATTTTTTAAACGACGCTCTGCACATACTTGACCACCTTGATTCATACTGAAGAAGAAATACCTCAAGAAAAAGCAATTAAGAAAGATAAAATTAAGACTTATGCAATTGCTGCAGCTAATAGTGGTGGGCAGCAGTTTTACTTTAACTATGCTACTTTGATTGCTGTTGGAATAGGAGCAACCCCATTACAGATGTCCTTCATTACAGCTATTCAAAATTTAGGGTCATCTCTTCTACAAGGTTTTTTTGGTCGGTTATCAGATAGAATAGGTAGAAAATTAGTCTTATTATTTGGGTTCATTATTGCTACTATAACTACAGTTAATTTAGCATTCATTACTTCACCTGTTCTTTTTATGGTTATTATTGGAATCTATTCTTTAGGAATAAGCATGGTTATTCCTTCCTGGAATGCACTAATGGGAGACATTACCACAGAAAAAACTAGAATAAAAGTAATAAGTCAACTCAGCATGGTAGGAACTCTCACATCTTCAGTTTTGCTACTTCTATTAGGCTTTATCACTGATTTAATACCTTTCAAGAATACAGAATTAGAAACAAAATACAGAGTTATGGTTTTAGTGGGATCCTTGTTCTTTGCTCTAGCAGCTATCGTAATCTTAACCCTATCAGAAACTAACAGAACAAAATCAGTAAGGAAAGCTGTTCCAATTAAGACTCTCCTGAAGAACAAATCATTTGTAATTTTCGTCGGAACTACAATGATATGGTGGCTGATAATGAGTTTATTATGGCCTTTATCTCCCTTCGTTCTTAGTAGATTGGAACCTAGCACATCTGCAGTAGCTATTCTTTCTGCTGTTTTTTCAGCAAGCATGGCCATTGGTTTCATGATTACGTTTAAAATAGGTAATAGAATCGACAGAAAATTCATGATATTTATTGGGTTCATTTCACTCTGTTTAGTGCCTATAACTTTAGCTTTTAGTACTCACTGGGCTCTGATTATCATTACTAATTTCTTTGGCGGATTAGGAAATGGTTTAGTTAATGTCTCTGTTAGTACAGAAATTCTCAATCTTGCCGATCCAGAAATCAAGGGAACATATAGTGGAACATATAATGTTTTTCTAGGTATTTTAACTTTTACAGGTTCCTTTATTTCAGGACTAATTTTCGAATTCTTTACAAAATCCAGTGTTTCTTTAATTTCTAAATCACTTTGGTTAGATTTTTCAACAAACATTTTTTCAAAGTTTTTAGATTCTTCTTTAGATAGTTTTGGACTCTTTCTTAGAAACTTCCTTATCATAATTACTTGTCTAAGACTACTAGCTGCCATTCCTATACTTGTTTTGGCTTTAAAAGAAAGAAGAAAAGCTAAATTATAATCCTCTGCGAAACAGTTAAAATCCTCTCACAAAATTAAAGTTATGAAATTTGTTCATAGGACTAATTACTGTAATAAGTGCAACAAAAAAGCATTTTATCCCCAGTTAGTAAACAAAGAAACGATAGAACAAAACAAAAAGTGTCCTAGATGCGGTACTGACGTAGTTTCATTTTGGGAGGAGTTAAATAATAAATATATTTTACCATATTTTGTAGGTATGCCTTTTTTTGCAATGTCTGCAATTTATGGTTTTTGGACATCCACTTTAGATCAGATAAAACCTGTAGATATATTTGTAATTATTTTCAATGTTATAATGGCTGGAGTTTTCACAGTTTATGGGTTGCGGTATCGTAAACTAAAAGAAATTCCTCAAACCAATGATAATTCTCTAGAAATGTTAAAATCATTTAGAAAACAAACACTATATACTTTTCTTTATACTTTGTGTGGTTTTGCGATAGTAATTATTCTAGATATACTTATAGTCCTTATTTGGCTAGGTATAGCAAAAATAACATAGGTACTGTTAAGTTAGTACAAAAAAAGAATAAGTGAAAATTCATTCTACTCTAGATAAAGAGTTTTCTCCTTTTGTATTCCTCTTGTAGAAAGGAAGATTAACATTCCTAAGAGTGCAATCATCAAAGAAATATAAACCACGATTTCAATGCTAAATTTTCCAGATACTAACAATAAACTTACTCTATAACACCAGTAAAAAGGGTTAATCATTGATGTTGTCGATGAACTGAGTGGATTTGACACAGCTCCGAAATAAAAAAACATAGCTAATCCAATAGAAACCAGAGGAGAAATCCTTTCTGATGCTTCTCTAGCTAAATTGCTATCTATTGCCATAGTAATGAGTAGTGATATAAGCAACGCTAGAACTGCGAACAAAATCGTTACAATGATGTCTCCAGCATTTAGAACTCCTAGATTCAATCCAAAGATTTCAAATATACTACTAAAACTTGCTCCAGAAATTTGAGTTGCAGCAATAATTCCTAAAACATAGGATAGTGTTGAACCCAAGGAAGCAACTAAACCAGTTATTGCTTTTGAGATTACGAGATCACTGTGACGATGAGTATAAGCTAAAAGAATTTCCATTGTTCTCATTCTTTTCTCTCTAGCAAAACCAATACTGGAATAAGAGCCAGAGTTAAGGGCTATAAGTAGAAAAATCATATAACTTAAAGGCATTGCTAGAGCAGCTGCTTTTGGTCCTAAAAGTGATTCTTCTGGTATGGAAGCGGGTGCAACTTCTTCTTGATTAACCGGAGGAATGGTTCTATTTGCTAGAGTTGTCGCAATTACGCTGTTTGCAATACTTCTGACGGTTGCAAAAATACTTTCAGAGAAAAGTGATTGAGTAGCATCTACAACATAATAAGTTGGTACTCCTAGAAATGCTAGTTCAGAGAAGTTAGAAGGGATATACAAACCAAATTCATCTGTATAAGTTACAGCGGATAAATTTGCTACTACCTCTACTTCAATTGTAGAATCACTCAAGAAATAATATGTGAGATTTCCAAGAATAGAATCTCCTATATTTGTGCCAGAATAACCAAAGTCATCGCTACAAATTAATAATGAAGATGTTTGTTGTGAGCTAAATAAAGAAGGTAGACCAATAAGCAGGAACATCATTATAAAAGGACCTCCAAACACAAAAATAGCAACTCTCTTTCTGAATAAGAGTCTCAAATCTTTTTTCAACAATGTCTTGAGTTGACTTGTTCCTTTCTTTTTACTCATAGTAGTCCCTCCTTTCCAGGACTTGAACTCTTCATTGGTGTTTTAAATGCTTCAATAATTGCATCTTCAAACTCTTGAGTATCAGGAGCATAAGTATTGATAATTTCCTCCTTTTTCCCTTGAAAAATCAATTTTCCTTGTTTAAGAATCCCACAATAATCAGCAAGTTCCTCTAAATCTGAAACAATGTGAGAAGAAAGCAAAATAGTTTTTCCTTCTTCTTCAACTAGCTTTTTGATAATTGATCTAATATATTTGGCTCTAGCAATATCTAATCCTGTAGTAGGTTCGTCGAGAATCATAAAATCTTTGTTTGTCATTACAGCCATAATAAAACTAATCGATCTTTGTTCCCCCCCAGAAAGTTTTGAAAATGGTTTATTCAACAACTCATGTGTTATTTCTAAGGTTTGAAAATAACTTACTAAAGTCTGGTTAACTCCCTCATATGAAATTCCGTTCAATTCCAGAACAAATTTGATATTTTGCATAGGGGTTAAATCATAATACGCAGCAGAAAATTGTGGTAATAGACCGATTTTTCCTCGAATAGCTTTTGGATTCAATGTTACATCGATACCATTAACAGTTACACTTCCAAAAGTTGGTTTTAGTAGCCCAAGCAACATTCTAATTGATGTGGTCTTACCGGCTCCATTTGGGCCTAAAAGTGCATAAATCTTCCCTTTTGGTATCTCCAGATTCACTCCATCTACTGCTAGTAGCAATTTGAATTGTTTAGATAGTTGTTGTGTTTCAACCATTAAATCTGACATTAGAATGAATAAGTCAACTGTATTTTTAAAACTATTTCTATCTTAATTTTCTCATCGGCATTATAGAGTATATTTTTTAAACTCTCCAAGCCTCATATCTCAATGACTATTGATTATGCCATTTGCGGTACTCGCAATTCTAACATAGGTTTACCAACTGGTTTGAAAATTCTTAGAGAAGGTGGTAACGCTTTAGATGCTGTTGAAGAAAGCATCAAATTAATAGAAAACAATCCTTTTGATATTACTGTTGGTTTCAATGGTTTTCCCAATCTTCTTGGAATTGTTGAGCTTGATGCGTCTATTATGGAAGGTAAGACACGAAATGCTGGTGCTGTTGCAGCTGTTAAGAATTTTCGTCATCCCATCTCAATCGCTAGAAAGGTTATGGAGATCAGTCCTCATGTGATGCTAGTTGGAGAAGGCGCAGAAAGGTTCGCAAAAGCATTGGGGTATCAGGAAGAAGAAATCATTGATGAACTAGGTATTCAAAACTATCACAACATCATGGGTGGGAAAAGTCTTGAAATGCCTCTTGAAGCCCAAGAATTGGTTAGAGAGCTTTTTATGAGATATGATGTTCATCTCAAGGAAGTAATGGAAAATTATTCAATCAAGGAATGGTACAGAAAATTAAGTTTTGACAAGCATGGAACAACAAATGTAATTGCTTTAGATAATGAAGGTAATCTTGCAGTAGGTGTTTCAACTTCAGGATTAGCTATGAAATTTCCAGGCAGAGTTGGAGATTCACCCATTTTTGGTGCAGGAATTTATTGTTCTGACAAAGCAGGTGCTGCATGTACTGGAACTGGTGAATTAGCAATTCGATTGTCAACTACTCGTTTGGTTGTTGATAGGGTTCATCGAAATATTGCTATTGATAAGGCTACAGAGATGGGAATTTTGGAACTAAAACAGCTCAAAGAAGATGGAGTCTTACACATTATTTCTATGGCCAAATCTGGTCTATGTGCGGCATTTACCAATAAGGATGGTTTATTCCATTATTATGCAGATTCATCTATGGAAGAACCTGAAAAAAGACAAAGTGTTTTTCTAAAAATTCAATAAAGAAGAAAAAAGATAGAGGTGAATCTATCCGAAGAATAGAGCTAGAATATGAATAATGAACCCAGTGAAAATTCCTATGTTAATAAGACCTACTAGAACATAGGTTGATATTGTTAGTATTTTAAATCCTTTTTCTTCAACTCTAACTGCTATAAATAGATATACTATTGGTAATATAACAAGCGCTACTACAAATGTTGCTTGTAACACTAATGTTACTAAATGAATCAATTCAAATCCGAATCCATAAAAGGCTCCAAAAAGTGCTACCACAGTCATAACACAAAGTACTACCTCAAATAATAAAATAAAGAATAACCCATTGAAGTACATCCTAATATTGTCCATTGTTCTATCTTCTTTGACATTTTGAACTATTTTGTAAATAATGTGAATAGACAACGGTATTACAATCAATGCTATGACCCAAGTAAAGCTTAAGACAATTTGGAGACTTGTAGTAGTAAACACTCCGTTTGTTATAATCCCATTTAAGATAAATTGAACAACAATAAAAATCAGAGTGGGTAACATGATAAATCTTAAAGTTGAGGATAACAAATCTTTAGTTCTTATTTCAGGTGGTTCAATTGATTCGTCCCTATCAGGTGCTGCTATAACGTTTATTTCATCTCTCTCATATTTAATCATTGAATACTGATAAGCTATTATAGCTGCCCCAGCTAATAGAATTCCATCATGTGGAAACATGTTCCATGGAAGTATAAATGCAAATGCAAAGAAAGTGACAAAAATTGAAATCCACATACTGTTAACGATATGCTTGTTGGGTTTTTTATCGATATTTTTCTCGCGTTTTTCTTTTCCTGTAATAGTTCTTCCCATCTTATTAAAAAACAATTGAATATGATATTTCATTTGACTAAAAATGTTCTTTTCATCAATGAATCCAGATCTTCTGTCAAAATCTGCGAGTCTAGCTTTTTGAATATCTCTTTTTTCTCTTTTTGTCTTCCTTGATGTGTAGAACACAGCCACCAATAAAAAGGTGAAAGCAAAGGGATAAATCAACCCATAGGAAACTTGTAGAGTATTATAGTGAAATCTTGAATCACTGATAACACTGAAGAATCCCAGAATAACTTCCAGACCCCAGAAAAATAGTGCTGGTACAAAAACCAACATCATCAATCTTCCTCCAAGCCTGGGAGAGTAATCAGGTTTTTTTGATGTCCAGAAGGATACACTCAATAATAGCAAAAACAGAGTAATTACATAGATTACTTGTTGTCCAATTATGTATCCATAGTTATCTTTTGAACTAAACAGAAATAGACCGAAAAATGTTGCCAAAAATACTAGCATTTTTAGAGTAGAATAAATTGCAGTTCTAGTTAATAAAACCCTTTCTTCCTTAGTATTTGTTTTTGCATCTTTGTAACCTATCTCTGCTAGCTTCTTATCAGAATCATTTTTTGCTGTATAAATTTCAGATGTAACGCGTGAAAAAAGTAGAAGGCACATTGCGATAATAAGAATTCTAAAGCCAAAAATTACCATTTGATACGTTATAGTAACGCTGTCTTTCAGAGGATTAGAGAGAAGTATTACAGTAGGAAGACCGAAAATAAGTGTTGTTGCAAAAAGAACCTTAAACACACTTTTCATGCTTGAAGATTTATTTAAAGAGGCTCCCAAAGCATCATATCTTTGTCTTTGTAAAATAAGGCTATCTTTAATTGAATCTGGATTTGACATTATGAACAATCACTTCATAGTTTAGGTGTTTATAATATTTTCTCTGCCGAGTTAATATTTGTTACTCTATACTTAAATAAGCTAAAATCTCCTCAATTGATTGTTCTAGTACTGAAACAGCTATTTCAAGCACTTTTTGGCCCTTTTCTAAAGAAATACCTTCTAATGATCCAGCAATTCATGAAGAAGAGAATTGATCTGTTCTAGAAGGTAAATATAATGCCTCTATTTCTCTTCCCCATTTAGATGATGATGTAAGATTTTCAAATCTGTCCTTATGCGCTAGTTCTAGTTTTGCAGCAAGTATTACTGAAGTTTCTACAGCATCAGCATGCTCACAAGATTGTTCCTCAAATACAGAAGTAACAAGAGTAGGGTGCTTCCACCATTCAAAGAGCATACATGTCATTTTAGATTACCATTACAATATGAAATTGCATTTAATATTGAAGACTTGTTCCCCCCGTATCCATTTACGGTTGTGGCTTGTTTGATAGCCTTAAAACATTAGGAACAATCGAAATAGGATTTTGTTTTTAGATAGAAAAGCTTAAAATTCAATTTGTTAGAAACAAAATGTAACAGATAACCTCGACCAGGTAGTCAAGCTTGGATGAGTAACACTGCGAGTGAACTCAGAGAAATATGATACATCCTTGGGGACTTGAAAGGATGTTTCCCTCAAGCTATCATGGATGTGATCGGGGGTTCAAATCCCCTCCTGGTCACCATTATATTTTCTTCCTTTTGGTTCTACGATTTACTGTATATACTAGAAAAATTGTTGCCAGTATGCTCCATATAAGTCCAGCAAATGAAGAATGTGTAGGTTCTTCAACATATTCACGCAGATTTTCAATCGGTGCCCACTCTTGACTCGAAAATATAATTAAACCATATAGACATGATTCTATGGTTATTTCCTTATCTGTCAAATTCTCATAAAACCCATCTCCAAAGATGTAATTCAATGCAGTTGCATTTACCACTTCTGAGCCAACATTTTCTAGGTTCATTAAATACGAAATTAGTGAGAAATATGCTTGATTCTTTAGAATAAGAAGATCATCAGTTCTATCTGTTTCATGTACTAGCCATACTTCGTCTATAAAATTTGAAATCACCCTTTGATGTATATAATAACTGCTATAATAGAAGTAGTAGTGATCATATCTAAGTTTTTCAGCTCTTGAAAGTCCAATTGCTAGATACATTAAATCCAAAGCGCTAGCAGTTTGTGATACCTCACTTGAAGTTAAATTATATTCAGAATAAATTTCATTTGTTGATGCATTTACTAGGTGGATATTAATGGAACTTAGAATGGGTTGTATGTAATCAGAAGCACACATACCATAACAATAATTTTGTTGAAAAAGAAGTTGATAAGTTGTTAATAACCATAAACCTAATGCTTGATCTAATAGATAACTGCTGTTACTATAGGGTTGGATGAACATATCGAGTGGTTCAAAATAAAACTGGTTGATTAAAGATGAAAAGGCTTCATTAATTAAATTAGAACTAAAGGTGCTATTAGTATCTTTAAGAGCATAATATGCTTGAATTAATGCATAAATACCAATTATTTGAGATGTTAGGTTTAGATTTTCTAGTAGATTTTCAATTTCTCGAAATGCTCCGTTTTTAAGTATTTCAAGAATTATAGAAATTTTACCAAGGACCTCATTAGTACTAGGTAAGTATCCTGCTTGAAGAAGTAAAGAATTTGTTAAAGAGGAAAGAATGATTAATTCAGAAGATGTATTAGATGCGGTTTTTTCATAAACTGGATATCCATTCTGATCAGTAAAATTTGCATCAATCAGATTTACAGTTACTTCTACTGATTCAAAGTTAGGAGGAGTAATGATAGAAGACCTGCCAGGGAGCATAAGAGGGATGAAAGGTGATACTATTACAAGAATAGAAATTACTGTGAAAAGGAATTTGTGTTCTACTATTAAGAACCGAAGTTTTCTTCTCGGTTTTTTACCTTTTTTTAAACGTTCTATGTTCTTTTTCGAATCTAGAAGATAATCACGAACTTTTTCCATTTCTCCTTCTGTCTTTGTTTCTTTGCGATTAGTCATTTTAATCCTTATATTAGTTTCATTATCTCTTTTATTGATTTCATAAATTCCTCAGGTACTTCTTCCTCAAATGCGTATATCTTCTCACTCAAGATGTTGAAATATGGAATTTCCAGCACAGCCGAGAATTTCTCTTTACCTATTCTCTTAAGCTCTGATAAGTTTTTCTCGAAATCTTCTTTATCAGCTTCAATTCCCTCTTCATCAATTTTGTTTATTAATAAAATCATTCTAGTATCTTCTTCTAACATAGCATAAATATTGTCCGTTAACTCTTTCAGTCCAAGAACATTTGATGTGCTTGGAGTTGCTATGACAATTATTACATCTGAAACCATCATTGAATCAATAGATCTGTAAAAAAATCCAGGAATTGTATCAATCAGCAGATAATCATATTTTTCTGAGATTGTATGTTGCAACTGATATAATTTTGTAAGATATTTAGAATCATCTCTAGAGAGCTTATCTCTCTGTTTTGAGTGTTGTTTGAGAAACTCCATTGAGGAGAAAATCAAATCAAGCTTTACTCCATTATCTGCAGTACATGGAAAAATAATTTTAGAAAGTGAAGCACCTTCGAGTAGATAATCAGATAAAAATAAAGGGTTTTCTACTTTAAAGTATGATTGAAATGATGGAGCCCTAAGGTCATAATCTAATGCCAAAGCTTTTCTTCCTTCCTTAGCTAAAGACCCTGCTATATTTAACAAGAGAGTGGTTTTTCCTGTACCACCTTTGTAACTATGTACACTTATTGTTTTCATTTATTTTATCTCCTTTATGAAATATCTCACTTCTGTACCACGACTTTCAGGATTATCTTTACTTGGTTTATCAATAGCACTTCTCTCTCTATCTAGGAACCCTTCTTTGTGCAGAGCTACTAAATATCTAGACTCAAGATTGAATGCTCTCCCTGTAACAGCTGCTACTTCTTTACAAGTAGCTTTTCCTAGTTTTTGTACTGTAAAATAGGTTTTAATATGAGATTTATTTATTCTGATTTCAGGATCATAAGCAGATTTTGAAAGTATATCTAATGCAGATATACCAGTTTTTACTGCTGTTTCTTCTATGTTTAGTTTACCCTCTATATTCTTCAGTCTTTTACTTATTTCTTCAAGTAAGCTAATCATTTTTTTGAAGTGTTTTTCTGACATCAAGATTACAGTAATATAAAACATATATAAATATATCGGAATTTTGATACCTTTATCGAAGAGCAGTTACAAAGGGCAAGAACAGCCGAGAGAGAAAGACTTATTAATATCTCGCAATAATGATATGTTGATACACATGAAAAGAAAAGGAATAATTTTTTGCACGATTGTGCTGGTAGGTTTATTCACACCTATCATGCATGTAATTAGTAAAACTGAGAGTTTTTCACCAGTTATAAATCAGTTAAGTCTTGAAACAACAGGTCCTTTAGATAATGTCTCAATTGAGATGATAACAGACTTACCTTCCTACCGTTCGGATAACATTCCAAGTACTCTACCTGGAGATTCTTTTGGTGTTTGTTTTAATGTAACAAATAATTCGGACCAAAATCTTAATCTTCTGGAATTTTATACACAAACAAACGACTTTGGGACAATACAGAATCCGTCTGATTCTACTAAAGATTATCTTGAAATAGGAGAATCATGGATAACTAACGAACATTCAATCCTAACTGAACCCACTGCAGGAGTTTCTTCTGCTCTAGATTTGGTCATCGTTCTTGATCAGTCTGGTTCTATGGGTGATGAAATTGAAACTTTAACTAGCGAATTAATCAGAGTTATTGATGAAATTGATTTAGAAGTCCCTGATCTCCGAGTAGGTTTAGTCCTCTTTGGGGGTAATCCAGATTATAACCCCTATCTTGAAGAAAGCTTGATTTTCCCCCTTACTTTCGATGTTGTAGATATTGTTAATGTATTAGATCAAACTGCAGCTAATGGTGGTACAGAACCGTGGGGTGATGCACTATATGCTACTAAGGTGAATCTTGATTGGCGTACTGATGCAGTTAAATTGGTAGTGTTAATTACTGATGAAGAAAATAATGGTGGAACTGTCATTAAATCAGCTTCTCAACTAAACGATATCTATCAACAATATGCAGTTGAAGGGTTCATACTGTGTACCATTGCAGCTACTGGTTCGAATACTCAGGTTTTTGACCAGCTACGTTCTGGAGCTGAAATAACAGGAGGAACTTATATTGAAATTGGTTCAGAATATCCTCAGACAATAGACATTCCAGATATCATTGGAGAATTAATAGTACTCTATGCAGTTGAATTGGATTTCAGAATAACCGTTCAATTATCACACATGAATGATCAAGATGAAAGAAGTAGCATCGAAAAAACATTTGTTGTTTTATTAGACGATTTACCTCCGGAAATTGATACTTGGGTCTACTTTAGTGAAGATTTTCTAACTGATGAAAGGCAAGTAAATATTATGAGTGAAATAAAAGATGTTACAGGAGTTTCATTTGTTGAGATTTACTATAAATTCGACAGAGCTATGTTTTGGACTATTGCTAATGCCACATCATTATTCAACGACTCATACTGTCTATCTTTACTATTTACTGATCAAACAGAGTTTTTGTCTTATCAAATCTATACTGAGGATTGGTTAGGAAATGAAATTTATTGTGAGATACAAGAAATAGATCTAGCTGACATCTATAAATATTCAACCATACCTTTTGATAAGAAAAAAGAGATAATACTACAACCAAATCAGAGAGTTGTTTATCGCTTAACTAGCCATCCTATAACTGATTCCTATGGCATAATAATCGGTGATGATTATGATACTTATGACATCTTTGCAATAGATACAACAGATTCTTCTATCAGATTAGATAAACTAGATTCAAACTATGATACTTTTGTAATCCCAGCTGATCATACTATAAAGATCTCTTTGGTTTCTTCTGAAATCGTGAAAGTACTTATAGCAAACGCTATACCACAGAGACTTGAATTAGGAGACACAACAAGTGTTATTATTGGAACTGAAGACGCTTATCTGTTTGAGATAGATAATAGAATAGAATCTACAGAATATCGCAAATTTTATGCTGATTCGTATGTGGTTCAAACAGGTATCTATGTTTTCAATGCAAGTAATATGGACTACCTATACAAACGAAGTAGTGAAGTTTACCTTACAGAAGATGAATTCTTACTGTTGGTTGTTGCAGATTATCATGTTGGAGAGATTGACATAGGTTTTGTTGGTGAGTATATGTACGACACACATGACCATTATTACGCCAAATCTTCATCTTGGTCAATCTTTGTGACTATACTTGGATTAACAGCTTTACTTGGATTCTTAAAACGTAAGAAACGGTGATCAAATGAGCAAATCAAAAACTCTCATTCTTTTTTTTATTACTCTTTCATTAACTATGACATTACTAAATCATACAAATGGATTGTATGCCACTGATGACATAACAACAAAAGCTGTAGATAAAAGTTATAGTCTTAAAGTTAGTTCTTCCTATAACAACAGTGAGTATTTCATTCTTATCGAAGGAGCAGTATTCGAATTTAGTATTTCTGTTCAGGAATGGGGAAGTATTATACAAGGCCCCTACAACGGTCTAATGATACAATTAGTCTTAGACCAGAGTGAAACCATTTACGATAGTTGGCTAATCAATCATGGTGATACAGGAATACATCATTTTACAACTGGAGTGGAAATTTACGAGATTATTAGAGTTAGAGTAAGTTCTCTTTATGTTGAAGAATGTTTATTTAATTTCACTGTATCAGATGTTTATCCTATCTGGGCATATTCCTTGAATCTTAATTTAGAACCTCAATTTTTCTTTGGAGTAGAGAGATTTGCAGAATATTACTATAGAATTGACAAATTAGTTACTATATTAGACAGCAAATACCTTGAAACAGCTAATTACACACTAAATCTTCTTAATAGAAATCAGACGACAATCAAATCAGAAACTGATAATTTCGCAATAAGTGACGTATCAGAGTTAAATTTAGAGATAGCTGAAGGGGTATTTGAAGGGGATTGGTATGAAATAATCTTTAATTTTAATGATTATAATGCTGAGAATGATATTCTAATTAGTTTGTTTTATGATCATATTCAAACTGAAAATATCGCAAGGTTATTTATTAATACAGGAGAAAAAAATCTTGATGAGATTCCCATTGATAAAAAATATTCAGATTTAGCTTTTCAGTGGAAAATCATAAATGATTCTATCGATACTAATACAACACGATTTATCATAGGTAATCCAATTTACGTATTATGCTCAATTTTATATCTTGCTGGTGTTTTCATTGCTTTCAAATTCTTCCAGCGGAGAAAAAAGAACAAAGCAATAGATTACAATTTGAATAAGAATAAGGTTGAATATTCACCTAAGCTTGTTTATGATGTTGATTTCCAGAAAAAAGACATTAACTATAATCTAGTTACAAGAGAAGCCATCACTGTAACCTGTTCCATATGTTTACAAACTATTTCAAAGAAAAATACAATCATACGATGTCCTTCTTGTGATATAGCGTTTCATAAAAATCACCTATATCAATGGTTAGTTGGAAATGGAACTTGCCCAGCTTGCAATGCAAGACTAAAGATTCAAAAAGAATAAGTCCTATTCTGCCTATCTTTATCTAAACAAATTTTTTTTCCTATTCTTCTAGTGACATGTCCCAATGTTAGTTTTTTTAAATGCATTCGAAAGTAACAAGTCAAAAGGAGTCTATTCTAAAAATGACACAAGCAGCTTATATTCTTCTAAACGTCCAATCGGGTATGTTAGAAAAAGTTCAAGAAGGTCTTAAACACATTGCAGAAGTTACAGAAGTATATGCAGTGTACGGTATCTATGATTTAATTGTAAAGATTGAATTCGGTACAATGGATGAATTAAAAAATCAAGTATTAAACCACAGTATAATTCTAGAAGGAGTAAAGAATTCAATGACAATGATTTGTGTCAATTAATCTCTAATCCTTCGAATCTCTTGGTTTTGATAGTATATTCTCAATTCTCTCTACAAGAACAGTTGCAGGAATATCAAAAGTTGTTATTTTGGCTCGTCTTCCTCGTTTACCCTCTTCAATTGGTCCTAC
>JAGLXK010000418.1 GCA_023132955.1 Candidatus Heimdallarchaeota archaeon | reverse complement strand
GTAGGTTCTCCTCCTGTAAATGTAACATGTGGTATACCTATGTCCCACAGTTTATCTAGAACTAACTTCCATTCGTCTGTTGATAGTTCCTTAATTTCTCTTGGAGTTTCAACATAACATTTGGTACATTTACTATTGCATTTGTATGTTAGAGCTAAATCCATCCTTAATGGAGCAGAAAAGTGAGTTTCGTTTAAAGGACTTATATCCTGAGATAAATGCTGAACAGGGTCTATATCAGGTGTTGTCATAAGTTCATTAATAGATGTTTTAAGCTCATGAAGATCAACTTCTAGCTGTTCAATCGAAACTCTGTATTTCTTTTTCATTTCGAATAAAATATCAACATCTTCTTTACCTTCAATAATCCGTGAAACAAAATCTGTTGCAGTTTTGTTTAGATGAAGGATTCTTGTAGCATTAACTAGTAATAAACCTGTTCCGCCCTTTTCCTTTCTAAGATGCATTCTAGCTGTGGTATCAAGATTTCTTTGATGAAAAACTCTATACTTACCCATTATCTTCCACCTCCAGCACAAGCGCAAGCACAAGCACATGCACAAGCGCAGCCCCCTCCACTGTAACTTCTACCACCACCACTTGATCTAGCTGGTGGAGGTCGAGTTATATTTTTCACAGAATCACGTAATGAGCCAGGTTTATGCACCAACCCAGACATGAAACTTTGGACAGGAGCTGTTTGAGATATTCTTCCCTGTCGACTTATTTGCATAAAAGGTCCTATACTTTTATGTCTTCTGCGAGATATGCTTGAACCAATTGCATAATAATAGTAACTTCTCACATACCAACCAGGATAATAATAAGTTCCGCCATATTTTTCCAAACGCTGGTCATAATTTTCATCTACCATAATCCAAAGGAAGGCATTAAGCAATTCTGGATTTGATTTACTCATTTCCTGCCATGCTTTATCTATTATTGTTTCGTAATAATCCCTTGTTTTTCTAGCAGAAAAGCCTTTCATTTTTTTAGCTACACTTTTTATTTGAGCAACTAGTGCATTTTTCAAATCAGTTTGATGAACAGGTTCTTTTGGTATTGTTCCTGAAGCTGCTCCTCTCTTCCACTTTTCATCTTCTTTGTTCCTTTTTCGTATACCAACAATCATTGTTTTATG
>JAGLXK010000417.1 GCA_023132955.1 Candidatus Heimdallarchaeota archaeon | reverse complement strand
CATCTGGATTTCCAATTCCTAAACCTAATCCAAATCTATTAGGAAAATTATTGCTAAACCAGACACTTAAGGCAAAAAGTACTTCTAGAGAATAATAGAAAGGAGAGGTTATACCTGTCCAGATTTCAATATCCTTAACACCCTTCAATAATCTTCCAATATCCAAAAAGGCATTATTTATTGGTGGATTGTCTCCTACCCAAATACTCTCAATACCAATTGATTTAGCGTCATGAGCAAAAATTTCCTTTTCTTCTCCTGACATTCGTATTGGGATGGAAAGCCCCACTTTCATATAGATTAAGAAAGTTTACTCATTTTTGTAGTTTGTGCTAGATTTAGTCGTTCCAATGTAAGTTTTTTATATATCCGGTTTTTTTTTGTTAATAACGTGGTTTCATGGAAAATATTCTTACAAGAAGAAGTATCAGAAAATACCTTAGTACTCCTGTATCTGATGATGATATAGATGCTATCCTTAAAGCAGCAATGAGCGCTCCTTCCGCTGGTAATAAACAACCTTGGGATTTCATAATTGTGAAGGATAGAAAATTATTAGATAAAATACCAGAAATTCACCCGTATGCGAAAATGGCCCAAGAAGCTTCAGTTGCAATCATTGTATGTGGTGATACAAGACGTACAGATACTAGAGGTTTTTGGGTACAAGACTGTGCAGCTGCATCTCAAAATATTCTTTTAGCTGCAAATTCTTTAGGGTTGGGTAGTGTTTGGTGTGGAATTTATCCAAAGCAAGATTTATATGAAAAATTCCAAGAACTGTTTAGCTTACCAAAAGAAGTTTACCCTGTCTCTTTCATACCTATAGGCTACTCTGCAGAAGATAAACCTCCTGCTGATCGTTATGACGAAAATAGATTACATTATAACAAATGGAAAGAATAAACAAAAAAGGAAAGAGGGTCTAATTTTCCATCAAATCATCTTTATAATAGCTTTTTCTCTATTAAAGATATTAGTTGCTAATTTAAAAAGAATGATGATAATTACTGCCATTACTGCT
>JAGLXK010000416.1 GCA_023132955.1 Candidatus Heimdallarchaeota archaeon | reverse complement strand
TAAGCAGCTTCAGATAGATTTTCTTATATAACCGCCATTGGAACAGATTAACTCTTTTCATCTCAATTTGCTTGTCCTCTATTACCATGAGCTGGGATTTAAAGGAGTAATATTAACATTGTCCTTGAAAGGTAAGGTTTGTTAATAACCTAACTCTTCTGTTTGTTCTTCTAGTTTAAAAAAAACATCTTCGATAAAATCATGTAGCACCAGTTTGTCTTAATTCATCAGCTATATTCATTTTCTTTATCTTTCTTAGTAATCTCATTGTTGCAAGCCATAAAGCAAGTAGAGATAAGATCAAAACAATTGGCCAAGCAAACCATGGAATAGATGTTGGTATGTAGAATTGGTCTTCAAGCATGTAATCTAAAGTCCACCAGTAGGTTAAATATCCAAATGGTACTGTAAGAATTAAACTAAAGAAGCTAAGAATAGCATTTTCCCAGAAAACTATCCTCCGTATATGTCTTTTTCTGGTTCCCATTGCTTTAAATGATAAGAAATCTTGGTGTCTGTCCATAAAAGCTACATACATAGACTGAAAACTGAACAATACTCCAATTAGAAGACCAACTCCAAGTACAAGAACCATTATTCCTATCATTGCCTGCATCATAGCTAGTGAAGTTTCTCTAGCTGTTTCAGATTCAATCCAGAAAGCAACGTCAAACTGCTTTTCGATTTCACCTCTAATCTTATTCACATCTGCTTCTCCACTTACAGTAAATTGAATCCCATTTACCCAGTTATTTGGTAATCCAAAGTATGCATTTGCTCCACTCTCTTGCAAAGCTTCGTACGTCCAGAGCACTGAATAATCTATGAACTCCCCTACTAAGCCACCTATTGTTACCGAATAGTTGCCCAAAATTCCTACTTCTATTACATCATTTACTTCTAAATCATACTTCCCAGCAATTGCCATCCCAAGGAGAATGGTGTCATTATTTAGATCTGATTTATGGTCTATACTTCCTTCCACAATATTGAAAGAACGTAAGGTGGAATTTTCTTGATAACAA
>JAGLXK010000415.1 GCA_023132955.1 Candidatus Heimdallarchaeota archaeon | reverse complement strand
TCAAAATCTAAAAGCCATTTTTTCTTCTCCAATCCTCCTCCATACCCTACGAGCTTACCAGTTTTACCAACTACTCTGTGACAGGGAATGAAGATACAGATAGGATTCTGCCCGTTAGCATTACCAACAGCTCTTACAGCTGCTATATTTCCAATTTTAGAAGCAAGCTCACTATAGGAGATAACACTACCAAATGGTATCTCAAGAAGTTTCATCCAAACCTTTTCTTGAAATTCTGTTCCAGAGGGAAACAATGTAAGATTAAACTCTTTTCTCTTGCCTGTAAAATACTCATCTAGCTGGACTAAGGCTTGCTTTAGAATTTTAGGAATAGTTTTTGACTGGGTTTCCTTTTCTTTAAAATTACATGCTAGAATGCTGTTTTGGTCACTTATTATCTCTAAATTCCCAAGTGGTGAAGCATAATTGGCAACAAATTTTTCTGGCATTAAATCTCCTCAGTAGACATTAGTTCAAGGGAAAGTTTATTAAACTACACAATAAATATTTTTCTTGGTGAAATAAAAGATGGCTTCCGCTTATGTTTTAATAAATTGCGAGATTGGTGAAGAGAGCAGCGTTATGTCCCAGCTAAAAGAAATGCCCAATGTTGTAGAAGTACACATTGTTTATGGTGTTTACGATTTAATTGCAAAAATTGAAGCAGACGATACTGATTCTTTAAAGAAAATCGTTACTGAGAATCTTAGGATCTTGGAGAGAGTTCGTTCAACTATGACCATGATTTGTGTCGATCAGTAAATTCACTCTTCTATCCTTTTTTACTTTTATTCCTTCTCAATAAACTTATAATATCTTTTTGTTATCTTGTCACCTTAAAAGGATGAGAAATATACTTAAAATGCTCTTTTGTGCGCGTATTTCAAGGGTTTTTATACTTAAGTCTAGCTGAACTTATGATGACTACAGTTTTACGTGTGGAATGTATAGAAGTAAGTTATCATCCAGTGTTAAGCAAGCTTTGTCATCAAGTTAAGAATCTCTATAATCGAGCAAATTTTCTAGTAAAAACTTCATTGAAAAAGGACAACAAGCTCCTCTTTTACTATGACCTCAATACTCTACTAAACCATGAAGAATGTTATAAAAGTCTCCCTGCTCATACAGCCCAACATACCCTTAAACTCCTGTGTAGAAATTGGAAAGGGTATTTTACAGCTAAAAAGGAGTGGATACAGAATCCTGAAATGTTCTTCGCTATGCCCCAATCACCTGGATATAAAGCTAAGGATGGGGAAGTGGTAGCGATTTTCTCCAACCAACAAGCAAGAATAGTCAATGGGTGGCTGGTTCTACCTAGAAAAGTGGGATTTTATTGCAAAACACGTCTTAGTCCCCTTGCTAAACTAAGAGAAGTGAGGATCGTACCACGAAGAGTAGGGTATACAATTGAACTCGTCTATCAGAAGACTTTACCTAAACTTAGGAAACGAACCAAAAGAAAAGGAGCAATCGATTTAGGGATGGTCAACCTAGTAACCTTTGTGGATAACCTTGGATCTCAACCGATTGTTATCAAGGACACGGGGAAAGGAATAAAATCAATTACACAACATCATCTAAAAAAACAAACACAATTACGAGAACAATATGTACAACAGCAACGAAAACAGCTGAAAGCTAAGAACAAACTTGAGTATGGTCCTGCATATTATAAACTCAGAGAAAAATGGAGAAAGAAAATGAAGGATGAAATACACAAATTAACTAGATATTTAGTAGACTTGTGGGTAGAAAGAGAGTTACATGAGGTTATCATAGGCTATAATCAGAAGTGGAAACAAGGGGTGCATTTTTGGAAGAAGATCACCCAGATGTTTGTTGCTATTCCCTATATGCAAATCATCAACATATTGAGGTACAAGGCTGCGGAGAAGGGGATAAACGTTGAGCTCATTCCTGAAGAGTATACCTCTAAATGTAGTTTTCTAGATAATGAATTTCCAGAAAAGAGAAAGAAGTATGCAGGACGAAGAGTAACTCGAGGGTTATTTCGTTCTGCTCAAGGGTTTCTCATTAATGCTGATGTCAATGCAGCATACAATATTTTAATCAAAAGCGATCCGAAAGCGCTTCCTAAACGAAGTGTGAACGGGGTAGGAGGATACGTGATGTATCCACTTAGAGTGAGTTTTCAACCATGACCTCTAAGAAAGATGTTCAACTCATTCTTGTCTAGACGACAAGGAGACAACAACTCATCATAATTGTTTAATTATTGTTTTTATTTGATAACAATGTTACTCCTTAATCGCACTATTTAGCTACATGCGAGTGGACCTCGCGCTATAAAATTTGTATTATATTGTTTAGTAGCGAGTAGTTTACATTGTTAAAGAATTTTTCAAACATCTTTGAATAAATCAAAATCATTCCTGATTTCTTCTATTAGAAAACCTCTTTCTTTGTTTTTGTTACTAATTATGAACGAAACTTGAACTTAAACTAAGAAAAATTAAAGTAAATGAAAAACAGAAGGTGATAAGATGAGTAATTATACAAAACTCAAATGGTATAGATTCAATATAGCTAGAAGAATATGGAATCTTGAAGGCGAACAGTTAATAGCTGAATTAGAGGTGATCATCCAAGATATCCGTAATAAGAAATTGGATAAAATGGGCATTTTCAAACTTCAAATTGAAGAATTGGAGAACATGATCTCTCAAGCTAAAGCTAAACCTAAGGTTAAAGGTAGGGATCACGACCCCTTTCATATTCCCTATTCTGGTGATGGTAGAATAGCTTTGTTTGGACTTTCAAATGTTGGCAAAAGCACACTGATGAACGCTATAACAAATACTGATGTTAAGGTTGGAGCCTATCTTCATACAACAAGGGAGGCTCTTGCTGGAACATTAGAATATGAAGATTTGAAGATACAGATTATAGATCTCCCTGGTTTCCTCGATTTCAGCGAAGATTGGGCTATCAGCAAACAAATCGTAAGAGTGGCGAGAACAAGTGATGCTATCTTAATGGTAATAGATTTATCAATGGATATTGATAGGCAGCTGAATTTTCTATTAAAACAGCTTGAAGATGCTAAGCTGATAATTGATGGTCAAACCTCTTACAAACTAGGTATCATAGCTACAAAAGGAGATCTTCCTAGGTCTAAGGAAAAATACGAAGAATTGATGAGTAAAACCAATCTCCCAGTTCATCCGATAACTATCAAATCAGAAGAAACACTCGAGGATTTAAAGAAAATGCTCTTTGAGCAGCTTGATGTAATTAGAGTATATACAAAGAAACCTGGTCAGAAAGCTGATCTCGAACAACCCTTTGTTATTTATGAAGGGTCAACTGTTGCTGATGTTGCCAAGAAGGTCCATACCAGTTTTATTAACAGATTTAGATTTGCTAGAGTTTGGGGAAAATCAGGTGAGTTCGAAGGACAACAAGTAGGTCTAGAACATGAACTAGCTGACAAAGATATCCTTGAGATAATTGTTGAGAGAAGATGATTTTCTCCAACTTTTTTTTTAAAAAACCAATTTTAAGTCACAACTATTACAGAATATATGTCCTACTGGATCATTGATACCGATATTCTGTTTTCTATTAAGAGCTGTTTCTAGTGTTTTTTCGAAACATTCTGGGCATCGTACTTGCGAAAAATCTGTACTTCTTTCAAAACATGAACTACATTGATACATAACTGCTCTTTCCAACATTTCAGCTGCTACTGCTCTCATGGGAT
>JAGLXK010000414.1 GCA_023132955.1 Candidatus Heimdallarchaeota archaeon | reverse complement strand
GATATTGATGCACAGATTCTAGAAAAGATAAGTCAGCTTTATGATATCTCTGTTAAAGATTTGAATTTCCTAGCTGCTATAGACAACAATTTTGTTTATGAATTTCAGAAAGATAATGAAAATTATATTCTAAGAGGAGGTACACGACACTCTTCAGATCAGGTTCAAGCTGAATTGGAGTGGATTTTGTTTTTGCATTCTTCTGATGTAAAAGTATCCTTACCAATTAAATCTACGAACAATAATTACTTAGAATTAGTACAATATAAAGATAGAATTATCAACGCTATAGTTTTTGAGAGAGCTCCGGGAAAAGAAGTAGAATATCGGAATCCAGAAGTATGGAATGAAGATTTATGGGAAGAAATGGGGAGAACATTGGGGAAAATGCACACTGCAGCTGTAAAGTATAATTCTGAAAAACTTGAACCTAAACGAAAAACAGCTTTTGAAAGTGTTCATGCTGCATCTGCAAACATCTTGAATTCTGAAGAAGACAGTGAAATAATAAAGAGGTTTGCTGAGCTTAAGAAGAAACTTAATCTACTTCCCAGAGAGAAGAATGCATTTGGATTAATACAGTATGATTTTCACGTCGATAATTTCAATATCGATAATGGAGAGATAATTGTTTATGATTTTGATGATTCTTACTATTTCTTTTTTATTTATGATTTAGCAACTTGCATCCATGAGGCAGTGTGGGATAACCCTGATGAGAAGAAACTTGATTTTGCTAATCGTTTCATTCCTAGTTTATGGAAAGGGTATACTGAGGAGTTTATTCTTGATCGTAAATGGTTAGAGTATCTACCAGATTTTCTTAAATGGAGAGAATTTGTCATCTATGTAACATGTGTAGAAACTTATAATGATGAAACTACCCCAGAGAGAATTTTACCAATGTATAAGGAATTTATTGCAGAATTCAAAGAAAGAACTAAATCAGACGATCAAATTGTCCCAATACCTGATGATTTGAAAAAGTGGTTTAAAGAATTTTAGAAACAATCATTAAGAAATCTAGGTAGAATCACTCGTCTCCAATTCTATTTTCATTCTTTCTCCTTTGACTCGATTACTAATTGCCTTTTCAGATTTTAAATGATTCATAGCTTGGATACAGTGTAACCATTACTGCACCCTTCCCTACTGTACAGACAATTACGGGCGGTAGGGTCCAGATTGAAACACTATTAACTTCTCTAATTTCTTTGACAGTTTTTTCTAATTTCCCTACCTTTTCTAAGTCATTTGAATGAGTGATTATTATATCGTATTGAACATTTTTGCTAGTAATCCTTTTAATTCTCTTCTCAATCTTTTTTAGTGATCCACCAAAGCCAATACCTCCCCCAAAGCCAACCACACCTTCATCTAAGGGCACATCAAATAATGGTTTAAGATTCAGCAACTTTGTTAGTACTGTCATCCGAATATTTTTCTTTACCTTCCCTGTTCGAAAAAGAGTAGAGAAATTTCTTGATACACCAATAGTATATATGTACTCTTTCACTTTATTAAAAAAGTCAATAATTTCATGTATGTTTCTCTTCTCCTTCAGCATTTTCAGAGCATAAAGAGTAAATGGAGCTTGACTAGGACCAGCAAGTTGTGTAGGATAAAAGTTAAACTTTATTTCATCCTTCATCCTTTTAGCTGCAACTCTTGCTGAGTTGATCTGATTCGATGTTTTTTGTGTTATAAAGGGATATAATACTAATTCATATTTCTCCTCAACTGCTTTCTTGAAGGCTTCTAAAGCGTCATTAGGTGAAGTCAAGCTAGTTGTAGGCACACAAATCATTTTCTCAAAATTCTCAGTAAAATCAAAGTTATCTATCTCTGACAATTCTTTTCGACTTTCAATTTCATCTAGAATCGATATCTCAAATGCTGCAACATCGTTTGAATCTAAAAATTCTTTTGGAATACAAGAAGTTGAATCAGTTACGAGTTTAACTTTCATTTGAATCGAGATTATTGGGAAAGCAATAACTTATAAATCTATCTAAATAAATAGATGGGGGCCTAATTAATTATAAAAAAGCATAGGTGCTTTTTGAGAACTTTGAGCGAGAAATTTCACAAAAGTAGAAACAAAATCACAAATGAGTTGGAATTTCTTCTTAGCCATAAATGAGTTAGAATATCTTACTATTATTCTTATTCTATTCTTGTTAGGTTTCTTGCTTCTTCTAAGAAATATTTAAATTTGAGCCAGACATAAAAGTGAAATATATTGCACACTATTTGGCATTCTTCTCATAATTCACGGATTAGTTTTTATTATGTTTCTAGTTTATGAAAAACTACCTGAGGAGGAGGGATATTGATTCAAGATGAGTAAATTGTTGCGATTCTGACTATTTCTAATAAGATTAGTAAAAGGGATAGCTCTTTTTTCTTTTGATTAACTTAGCGATTATGAGTATAGTTTACGAAGTTCAGGAATCACTTCTTGTGATAGTTTTTCGAAAGCTGGAATTTCATCCTCAACAAAAGGATAAGGGAATGTGATTTCAGTGATTCCAATTTCATGACATTTTTTAACTATATCTTCAAGTATTTCTGGAGAACTGTATAGTTTCATTGGTCCTATATTATGCATTGCTTCACTTTCATATATCCCAAAAGTTCGTCTGAGTGTTTGAGGATCACGACCAATTTCTTCACAATATTCATCTAGAAGATCATTCTGTTTTTGTAGTGTTTCTATAGTATCTTCTAATGCAGAAATATCCCCCAAAGTATTCCATGAATCAGCATAACGAGCAGTTAGTTTCAACATTAAGGGTTTATGTGCCCCTATTGTAATTGGGGGTCTAGGTTTCTGTATAGGATCAGGTTGCATCGTCGCTTTTTCAAGTTGGTAGTATTTTCCATGATAAGTTGTAACTGGATTAGTGAGAAGTTTATCAATAATCTCTACATATTCACGAAAACGTTTTACTTTCTCACCTGGTTCCCATGCTTCAATACCAGTCATAGTATATTCAATTTTACCACTACCTCCAGCTCCTAAACCAAGTTCTAATCTGCCATTTGAGATGTGGTCAACAGTAAGCGCTTGTTTAGCTAACCATGCAGGATGGCGCCAATGCATAGCTGAGACTCCAGTCCCAATTCTGATTTTTGAAGTATGACACGCTAGAGCAGATAGAGTTGTCCATGCTTCAAAAAAAGTCATCTTCGTTTTATTCCAATGCACGAAGTGATCAGCTACCCAAACACTATCAAAACCTACTTCTTCTATAAATTTCCAACGTTCAACTAGTTTGTCCCAAGATTCATTTTGAATGGTGATAACTCCAAATCTAAGTCGATGATTCACATTATTTCCTCCTATATTTGAAAAATGTTGATAGATTTCTTGTAACAAAAATAATTCGAATAATTATTTGATAATTTGTCACATTAACAAAGTTCTATTTGCAGATAATAAGTCTTCTGCTGACAATAATAATTTGTAACATTACTACATTAGAAATTAAGAGAAGAAGATATCCAAACTAATGCGCTTTTGAAATGTAAAACTATATTCTGTATTTTTCCAGTCCTTCAACTAAAGATATAGCATTTTCATCAGGATCAAATACTGCCATAATTTTCAAAATTCTTGGTATTGTACGGATTTTTGTTGTTTTGATTCCTTTTTTTTCCAGAAATTCTTTTGCTATTTCAATATCTTTTACTGCAATATTTATTCTTGTTTCTTCCTTTACAAATTCTTCTTCTTTAACTCGATTCAAACCAATAATCAAACCTTTTACATGCATTTCAATTTCAAGCCAACCATCTTTCAATCCTTTATCCCATCCTCTTTGAAAACCTAAATCCTCTACCCAAAACTTTTCTGCTTTCTTCAAATCGGTGACATTAATTGATAATAAAATGTCTGCAGGCTCTAGATATGCTATTTTATTATTCATACATTTAGCTTCTTTATTAAGTAAATAAATTTACTTGCTTCATCCAATTTCACCTGAAACTTCTCTTGAATTTCCTCTTTCTTTTTCTTAGATTTCTATTTTTAAAATGCTCTCTAATATTTTCCAAATTATGTAAAGTAAGTTTCCATTCTGTCAAATGCCTTATTTATTTCCTCTTCAGGAACACAAAATGATAACCTTAGATGACTCTCACCTGTTGGTCCAAAAGCAATACCAGGAGTGGTTGACACTTTTGCTTCTTTCAGCATTTTTTTACAAAATGCTGTAGAATCCTTTCCTTCTTTTCCTAATATCTTAGGGAACATTAAATACGAACCACTTGGTTTGACATAG
>JAGLXK010000413.1 GCA_023132955.1 Candidatus Heimdallarchaeota archaeon | reverse complement strand
AAACCTAATGAAGACAACTGTCTAGCTATCTCAGTTAAATCCCCTTCTATAATGGATTGATATTTAGTTGTATCTGTTAACTCTTGAAAATCGCCTTTGCCATGATCGTATCCTAGATAAACATTACTTGGACTCATAGTAGTACCCTATTTATAATTCTAATCTTATAGATGAATTTTTAATAAAAAGTTATTCTCTTTAGGCAATGGTACAAATAGCTATTTATCGGGAGAAAATAAAGAGAAAAAAGTAAGAAGGAGGCTATCTACGATAGACTCATTGTTTGGAGTTTTGTATTCACCTCTTCAAGAATTGTAAAGATGTTATTTACACTTGTTACAAATTGAGCTGCTTGAGTGATTGGATCTGGTAGCACTATTGTTAGAATAGTGTCCAATTCTGTATTTACACTTGTCAGAGAATCTCTGATTACAATAAGAGTGTCTCTTGGAGATACCAATTGTGTCATTCCAGCATCAACAGACTGATTCATGTAGAATATCGATTGAGTCATATTTGATATTGCATAGTTCAATGACTCGTTTGCAGCTAGGAAATTATCTTCAGCTGCATCATAGTCTGGAACATAAAAGTTTGTTTCTCCTTCAGTAATATTTGAATAAGTGTAGCTCAATTCTTGCAGTGAATAGACCATGTAATACATAGCATTTGCTATATACTTAGTGCTTGCAATAGAGCTAATCATATCAAACTGTATCATTGTTTCTGCGAATCCACCTGCAAAATCACTAAGGAAGCCATATCCTTGAATCTGAGCTTTATCATATACTACTGTAGCAGAATCATTGACTGCAATAGCATCAGCTTCAATGCTAGTTAGGGTTACATTAATGGCCGAAGTATCATCAAGAATTGTCTGATAGTTTGTAACATTCTGATAATCAGTTGTTTCAAAGATATCTATGATTCCTTCCAGATCTGTAAATCCAGTAGCCAGGCTCAAACCTAAACTAGCAAAAGGTATTCCAACTTGGGTGAAGTCGTAAGCAAAACTTAGAAAGTCTTTTCCGATAGTGATGTTTCCACCAACTCTATTTATGATATCTTGGACTTCAGGAGTACTTAGTTCTGTATCTACAATTGAAAAGTTACCATATGCATAGTCAAAATTCTCATATGTACCATTAAATGCAGTTATTTCTCCGATTGATGTTCCAGCAAACAGAACGTTTACCCATCCTAGGAAAAAGTGCACAAGTGTAGCATCACTACTTCCTGCAGGTTTACTTAAGAGAATTGAAATTCCAGCAATAATATCTTTAATATCTTGTAGATATGTTGAAGCAAGTTCCGCATAAGCAGCAATTGCCACATAAGCTTCGTCTGGCATCCAAGGTATTTTTGAAATATTTCCTGCTAAATCTTCAATTGAAACATTGTCTAAGCTTTCAAGTGCGTCATCAAGAGAATCTGTGCTGTTACCAATAACATCAATACCAGCTCTAATACCATCTATTGCTTCATCAAACGCTGTTTCATTTATTGCATTAATTGAAACAGATTCACTGCCATCTGGAGCTTGTTTTATGGAAAATGATCCATTAAACACATCACCAAACCCTTCAATACTTTCCATTACCATAAACAATCCTTCTGCAAATGGACCTATTCCTTGCGTTAGTTGTGCAAGAGCTAAAGAAACCCAATAAACATTCGTAAGTATTGATCCTAGAAATGGTATCATACCTGCAATTTTTATTAAACCTGCACTTTGTAAGCTTTTCAACGTTTCAGCTGTTTGATTAAAGTACAGTGATGCATTATACAAATTATCAAGAGCCTGTTGTATTTCAGTAGAAGTTGCATTTTGATCGAAAAGTGTTCCGAATCCATCAGCTAAGAGTATTCCTCCTGGAACCGCGTCGACCCCTACAGTAACCACACCTGCTAACATGAGATGTACGAGTGGTGTTAAAATTAATCCAAGAATGATAAACAACGCAGCAAATATTGACTCAAAAATTGTTGCAATTTTCAAAGCTGTCGTGAATATTTGTACTACCCACGTTAAACCGAGTGTTCCAAAAAAGAACAAAGGTAGTGCTAAAGCCAAATCTCCAACGAAGGCAAATTGACTGTATTTTTCAATATTTTCTAAACTAAATTCTCCTGCAAACATTTCAGGCATTGTTTCATTTAACACTGCGAAAGTTTCCAGAATTGGTTCAGTTCTTTCAGAAATAGGAGCAAATGGATTGTACACTGGGGCTGCTACAACATAATTAAAGAGATATCCTGTCCCAAATACTACTATTAGTAAAATTGGAACGGATAGCATAACTCTTCCTTTATCTCTTACTAAAATAGCAAAAACTGCAAGTGACACTATACCTAAAACATAAGCAAGGATAGTTGCAGTTAAGCTTTCTCTAGGTTGAATCACAGCCTCAAGAAGGAACATTAGTCCTATGAAGAATGCTGTGAATATTAGTAGCCCAATCCCCCAATAGCTCCATTTTTTCTTTTCTGTTGGTTCTACATTTTCTTCTTTACTCATAAAATCAACCTTTACGTTACTAACAATTGTATATCCATATGGGTTATTTATAGGTTCTTT
>JAGLXK010000412.1 GCA_023132955.1 Candidatus Heimdallarchaeota archaeon | reverse complement strand
CTGAATCCCCTATTTGCTCATCAAAGAGGGCAATTTTTCTCGACTTACTTCTTTTTCCATTCCTAATCCTTTCCACTTCCACATCAAATCTCCTTCTTTCACTTCATTGACAAAACTATGTCGAAGTTTTTCTTCGACAAAAAGATTCCCTTATAAAACCATCTGTTGACCTTAAGTGTAACATTAAATAATTGATAATTAAATTGAAACTAGCCGTAAATCAAGGGGTTTATGAACATAAGAACTTGGATTTTAGGAAAATCTCAGCAGGACTAAGAATGCATAAAATTGAAGGTACTACTAAGGCGATAACATTAGACTCGAATCGAGGACTAAAATACTACTCTAAAGGTGAATTAACTAATTCAAGAAAATGTTTTTTTTAGTTTAGTTCTAGGAAACTTTCTTAAATGCTCTTGCATGTTATTAATTGAAATCTAAACTGAAGGTGTCCACATTTATGAATGAAGAAAAACTAAATGAAGTAGGAGCATTAGCAGATATAGAATCTAAAGATTTAACAAAAAAAAAGATTAGAAATAAAATTACTCTAACTTATTATTATTTGATACAGTTCGCATTCTTCATACTTTCAAGTCTTGGAGGATTGGTATTGGGGTTGTATGGTAAATCTATAGTAACTTACCCTTATGTTAGTTTTTCTCAAAGATATATCTATGGACCCATAATAATAGCTTTAACACATGGTGGTAATTTTGGTTTATCTTTCCAACTAAGCAGAAAAAAAAGATTAATAATGGAAAAGAGTGACCCTAAAGTTTTGACCCCTTTTTACATCTATCCAGCAATTGTCCTAAATATACTTCTTTCAACAATAAGTCTTTTCGCAATTTATAATATTATACTTTATAAAAACATCCTAACAATAAATACTTTGTATGGTGTATACGTGAATAAGAATAAGAAATTCAAGAAAAATCTTCGCTGATCTAAGCAAAGTGAATTATTAAAAAGTTTTTGAGAAATAAAATGTAATTGTAATCGAGAACAAAATACTACTCTAAAGGTGATTTATTTAATGCAAAAAAATGCTTTTTACAACAGTTTTAGGAATATTTTTAAATTCTTTTTCACACTATTTAAATGAATCATTAAATAATTGATGATTAAGCAAAACTATGTGTAACTCAACAAGGATCTGATGAAGATAAACCAAGATCATCTAGAAGAAGTTGGAGATTTAGTAGATATTCATCCAAATGATATAAAACAGAAAAAAAGAACGAAACTTCATGGTTATCTAATACATTATCTTGTTCAAGTCTTCGTGCTTCTTCTCTCCTCTCTAATGGGTTATCTTTTTGTGTTATGGGAACATTCAGATAGGAGTGGTTATCCATACTCATCATTCACTCCTTTTCTTAGACACACATATCTAGGTCCAATCGTTCTATTAAATTTACAAGGGGGAAATGCAGTTCAAAGCTATTTTCAAAAGAAGAAGTATAATCTCCATTCTATTGCAGTTTATCCTGTAATATTAGCCAACCTTATACTCTCTTTCTTCAGTTTCTTTATGATTTTTTATAAAATTTATCAAGAACCATTTTACGGTTTTGGTGTTATACCTGCTTATGGTGTATTTGAAAAAGGAAAATCTAAGAAGTTTAGAAAAATTATGGAAAAATAACGGTGTTCAATCTTATGGATGAAGACAAATTAAATGAAGTGGGAGCATTAACAGAAGTTGATTCTAAGGATATAACTAAGAATAAGGTTAGGAAGAAAATCACTTTAGCGTATTATTATATTATACAGCTTGGTTTTTTGGTAAT
>JAGLXK010000411.1 GCA_023132955.1 Candidatus Heimdallarchaeota archaeon | reverse complement strand
CAAATATTAAAATCTTTCAAGTAAGCAGTGGTAAAGCACCTCATTATAAACCTAGGGTAGATGTGGTTCTTGAGGGAACTTTGGATTGTTTTCATTCTTCTAAGCTTCTTAATCGCTATCTTACGAATATTCCTGCAAAGAGGAAAATGTCAATTCTAGGACTAGATATTAACCGCTTAGGAGTACATATGGTGACATTTAATGTTCCAATCTTTCTCCCTCTAGATTTATTAGAATTAGCAAATCACTATAATCATCTCAGTACAAAGGTGCTGAGAGAACTTAACAGAGGATATCTCAGAAAACGGAAAGAGTATAATACTCAGGGAAGTTGTAAACTCAAGGGTGAACTCAATCGGGTTTATTCTCGTCGCAGTAGAATCATGCGTGAGATTACCCGTCTCCTTCCTCACTTTCTAGCAGCAGTGTTGGTGAAAAATAAATGTAAAGTGTTAAAAATTGAACGCCTAACTGCTGATCCCACTGGTACCAGAGGTGCTTTGGCTAGAGCTATTAACACCATGCCTGATAGTTTGTTCATCTATAAGAAAGCTGTGTGGTTAGCTTCACTAGAGTTAGGTTATGATATAAAATTAGAAGCAGTCCCTTCCTATCATACTAGCTCAATTCATTATAGGTGTGGTGGTTCACTTATTCGCCAAAAAGGTCAATATGATGTTGCCCCTTGTAATAAGTGTGGTCAACGTGTCAACACTCATAAAAATGCTGCTCAAAATATTGCATCCCTCCAAGGTTTCCTCCTTCCTTCTGATCCTTTCCCCTCATCGCACATGAGGGGATCCACCTAAACGACGGTTAAAAAGCCTTTGGCAAGTTTAACCAAGTTTCATGATGTGCGCTTAGTATTACATCGTCTTTTATTAATTTTTTAGAGGTTTATCTTGGTGCTAACTGCATGAATTCTAAAGTGGAAGTTAAATTTCGAGATTACGATATTTACAAGTTAGCCATATGTGGTCCTGGTAGATCGGGAAAAACAACAATTTGCAAAAGAATAACAGAAAATATTTTTCTAAAACATTATAAGCCAACTATAGGAGCTGAATTCCACACTTATTCATTTAAAACAGGCAAAGGAAAAGCAGTAGCACTGTTTTACGATATGGCAGGACAACAAAGATTTGGAGTAGTCAGGAATCTTCTTTATTCAGGAACCAATGCTGCAGCAATTATTTTTGATGTATCTAGGAGAGAATCATTCAAAGAGTGTGCAAACTGGATTAGGGAACTTAGACAACAAAATCTTGATTTAGATATTACAATTGTTGGTAATAAAACTGATGCAAAACGTGAAGTTTTAAGAGAAGATGCAAAAAGAATATCTAGAAAACTAGGCTGTAGATATCTTGAAACATCTGCATTAACTGGAGAAGGAGTAGGGGGATTAGTTAAAACTCTTCTAGGAAATGCAATAAAAAATGAAACTTTGAAACGAGCAGGAAGATAAGAAGAACCAGATAGAGATTCTGGTAATTTCTTCTTTATTCATTCTCTTCATAAGCACAAAATTTTTCAGCGTTTAAACAAATAATCAAACAATAATGAAAGGGAAAAGAAGAGTTTCTAATATAAGAATCTATGTTATCCAATATTCCATCTTTCTATTTGGTGGTATTCTGCTTATTGTAGGACTATATATGTATGATAAAGCTGTTGCTGTTTTTGAGGAAAGCGGAATTGATGCAAGAGGACTAGAAATAGCCGGTTTCATCACTATTGGATTAGGTGCGTTATTTTTACTATTATCATATATTTATGCAAGATCAGGTGCTAAGGTTATAGGGACAAATTGCCCTTATTGTTATGGAACGGGATATGTAGATGCTGGACCAAAAAAAGAAGCTAGAAAAGATGTTTGTCCAGTTTGTGGTGGAGTTGGAAAATTGAAAGACAAAGGGCTAAAACATTTAGAAGAAGAAAAGAATAGACAAATAAGGGAAAAGGAAGAAAAGAAACGTAAAAACAATGAAACCAATCTTGAACAAGAAGAAATACAAATCTGAGTCTTTGAACTTTCCAAGCCAGTGTATCTAAATATGTTTTAATTTAGATTACACTGACTCTTTTAGTCAATGTTTAAAAGAGATAAATCTATTTTTCAGATAATGGTTAAGATTACCTTCATAGTTGGAGAAGGAAAAGGAAAAACAACAACAGGTATAGGTCATATTTTTCAAAAGCAAAGAGAAGGAAAATCTATATTAGTAGCTCAATTCCTAAAAACTGGTAAAAACTGTGGAGAATGTAATTTTTTTAAGGATAAGGATAATGTAAGGTGGTTTACGTTTGGGAAAGATAGGTTTTATCAATCGAAGGATCAAAAAGATGAATATATAGCTTTGATAAACAATGGTATCAGTGTTCTAGAAAAAGAACTAAAGAAAGCTCAAGTTGAGATACTTCTTTTGGATGAAGCAGGAATTGCTCTCTCATTTGGATTAATTTCTTGGGATCAATTGAAGGGAATCTTTCCCTATGTTAGTGATGAGATTATCTTGACTGGAAGAAAATTTCCAGAAGGACTAAAATCAAAAGCTGATACAATCATTGAAGTTAAAGAAATTAAACATCCCTACACCAAGGGTATTGAAGCAAGAAAAGGGATAGATTTCTAAAAAAAGTAATTTTCTCGATAAAAAACCAGTTCATTTAATCAGTTCATTACTTTCAAAATACACACGTTATGAAACTTGGTTAAACTTGCCAAAAGGCGTCTAACCGTCGTTTGAGTGGGTCCCCTACACGTGCGGTGAGGGGAAGGAATCGGGAGGAAGGAGGGTACCTGGAAGGGAAGCAATGTTATGAGCAGCATTGAAGTGAGTGTTGACCTGTTGTCCACATTTCTTACAAGGAGCAACATCATACTGACCTTTTTGACGAGCAAGCACACCTCCACACCCGTAATGAATGGTGCTGGTGTGATAAGGACGAACAGCTTCTAACTGCACATCATAGCCTAACTCCAAAGAAGCTAACCACACAGCTTTTTTGTAAATGAACAAACTGTCAGGCATGGTGTAAATAGCTTTAGCTAAGGCACCTTTAGTGCCAGTGGGATCAGCAGTTAAGCGTTCAATCTTGAGTATTTTTGTCTGTTTTTTCACCAAAACAGCCGCTAGAAAGTGGGGGAGAAGACGAGTAATCTCTCGAAGGATACGATGACGACGAGTATAGACGCGATTGAGTTCACCCTTGAGTTTACAACACTCATGAGTATCATACTCCTTTCGTTTACGGAGTAAACCTCTGTTAAGCTCATCTAGGACTTTTGTACTAAGATGATCATAGTGTGCAGCTAAATCTAGTAAATCTGGAGGGAGAGCTACCGAGGTGTTAAACACTACCATATGTTGTCCTAGTCGGTTAATATCTACTCCAAGGATGGAAGTTTTCTTTGCAGGAATCTTAGCAAGATAGCGGTGGAGAAGGGTGGAAGAATGGAAACAAGTATGGGTTCCTTCTAGTACTACATCCACCCGAGGTTTGCAACTAGGCGCTTGTCCACTGTTTACTTGGAACACTTTGATGTGGGCACCATTTTGTATATACTCTACTACTTTTGGTGGAAAATGAACCTGAGCAGTTAACCTTTGTTTCCCTTTTCTTGGAAAACCGAGTTCAGTCCATCCTTGTTTCTTTACTTGGTCAGTCAATTCTTGAGCATTCCCTTGGCGGGTGATAACATAGTTTTTTTTCATTAATAGTTTGATTGGCAATCTTCCTTTCTTTTTACGTTTAAATGGTGGGGGAACAACATTAGCTATAGGAAGAG
>JAGLXK010000410.1 GCA_023132955.1 Candidatus Heimdallarchaeota archaeon | reverse complement strand
TTTGTCATATAATCAGTAAGAGCATAACTTATTTTTCCATATGCATAACCTGCTGCATGCTTTGCCAGAAATGAAACCATATTATCACTTTTCTTAAGTTAATTCTCAACACGGTTTTTAATTCTTTCGTAGATATTTGGATTTTATATTTCATCACTCCTACCTCAAGATGGCTTTTTGTAAATCTGTGAATTCTTAATTCTCTAACATTCCCAGATTTTCATTTTTCTAGAATTAATCAAGCGTACAATAATCCCTGAACAACAATTAAAGCTCCAGAGGTCAAATAGATAAGAAAGGTAAGTATCCACAGTACAGATTTTTTTGGTTTTAGAACAATACTCACTATCATTCCTGCTATAAACACACCAGGTGCTACTGTGATTGAGAAACCAAAAATTAGCAAAGATGACACATCATATACTCCTAGTACTATTGCCATTATGACCCAAGAAAGGAGAATAATGCTAACAACAAGATTCCCGATAAACTTACCTCTGCTGTCTCGAGTTACAGGACTTTGTTCAATTCCATTCATGAATCTCACAAGAAGTTATAATGTCCTTAACAATAACATAGGAAAAATAGTTCTTAATTATTTCTCTCAGATGATGAACCGGAGTGTATAGTTTTGGGTCTATTCTATGAGCACACAAGAATCGCCTTAGTTTGTCTCTAATTTGCACAAACATTTTTATTTTCTTAAATCTTTAATTCCCTTTTCTATTTCTTCAATCATTCCCCTATATTCTTTTTCATCTTTTGGTTTGATAATTGGATTTTCAATATCAGATTTAGCTTTCAAGTAATATTTCTTTGCTTTTACTTCCTTCCCTGCTCTCTTCAGATTTTCAGCTAGGTTTACTAAACCCCACCTATACATTAATGCATGAACATCAGTAAAAACTGTAAAGTCCACATCTAGTGCTTTGAAGCGTTTGATATACTCAATTGTTTCGTCAATGAATTCTGCATCCTCTAGAACCTTTTCATGCCCAAGTATCATCTTATTGAAATCTATTTTTTTGTAATTTTCTAAGGTTTCAATAAATCTATCTAATTCATGCCAATTTATTGAGGGAAGAGGATGAACCAATGTGTCACCAACTATTAGGATTTTATCTACTCTGTCATAACAACTTGCAGAATCCTCTGTATGTCCTAGAGAGTAAAAAATCTCCACACCTTCTTCATCAAAGACTATTCTTTTCTCAAAAGTCAGGTTTGGAGGTTTTAACGTTTTAATTGCTGGTTTATATGCTTCATAGTTTTCAAGAAGTTCTACAGTTTGTTTTATTCTCTCTGAACTTAAAGTGTGACCTATAATAATATCTGATTCTATTACACCATTCCCCCCTATATGATCATGATGTTGATGAGTATTTATGATAACAACTGGTTCAGCAAGAAGATTGTTTTCTTCAAGATACTTCTTAACTTCTTTCATTTGATTTTCTAAAACAACGCCTGTATCGATAATGAAAAGATAATTTGGACTTTTGATACAATAGATTTGAACGGAAAAGGGTTGGCTTGGTAGATTGAACAATATTCCACGAGAACCTATTTTTTGTACCTGCATAATTCATTAGCTCTTCATACACTTATATTGTTCTGCCTTTTTTCATCAACTTGATTCATTATTGAAATAGGAGATTCTTCACCACAACTACTACATTTGACATTGTACACTATTTTTTATGGTTAGATCTGGAAGTCGTTTTTTTCAAAAAACAATATTAAATTAACTACCAATTCAATAAACACAAAGTTAGTTCCCACCCTTTTCCAACTCCCTTTTTTTAAGGATATTTTTTCTAAGAATAATTGTAGTTACAACAACTGATATAAGTAATGAGATACTGATTGTTAGTATTATCGTCCAGATTTTTTGATTATCCTTTAATGGATAAGGTGTTGAATTAATGTACCAAGATTTCAGAACTTTTTCAGCTAACTTCTCTTGAGGAGTGTAGTTTTTCTTATCTTCATCTGTGTATATCGCTTCCCAATTCCACCAATAGAACCCCTTCAACCAAGAAATGTTGTTAAAAACTTCAAAGGTAGCTTCATAGCACAGTGCTTGTTCATTTTCATCAAGTCTTCCCTTTTTCTGCCAATTCCAAGGTTGAATATTGCATCCATCTATACTTCTGTAACCTATTTCAGTTAAAATGATATCTTTTGTTAAAGAGAATGAGAAATCCTCTAATTCTGTTAAATACTTCTGCCATCCTCTTTTTAGTTCCTTCAATGTAGGAACTGTCGAATTGGTTAGAGTGTAGTAAGCATTGACTCCTATGAAATCCAGCTCATCCCAAAACGCTATGTTTTGATAACTATCGTATGTTGCTGAATAAACTAATGGACCTGAGTAAAATGTTTTAACATCACCAATTATGTTTAACCATTCATCCAGATAGCTCTCAGTGTTAATCAGTTCGCAACCTACTACAAATAACTCTACAGCTTTTTGTTCTGCTATTTCTGCCCAAAAGCTAATGTAACTTGAATATTCTTCAAACCATTCCTCAGAAGGTTCAATATACGCTCTCCACTCCCCTGTTTTAATATCTACCATAGGTTTTAGAACTACTTTCAGCCCTAAATCATGAATTATTTCTATAAAGAGCAACACATCTGTAGTAATTACCGAATAAAGGTCATAAGCTGGTTGTATTTCTGTTGAGGATTTGTTCTCCTGAAACCAAAAAATACATAGAACAACCCACTCTGTACCTGTTTCTTTCAATCTTTGTAAGGATTCTAAAGCTCGTTCATCTCTAAATTCTGATTCTCCCCAACCGATGAAAGAGAAACCTTTCTGGAAATCAGGTTGTGGATAGATAGAATCTATGGCTTTAACATTAGAATTATGAAAGTAATTAAGAGAAATCAGAAGAGTTAGAATCATCCAGAATCTTAACTGCACAAATTAAATTGAGAAATGAACTATTTAAATGTTAGATTTAAATGTGAAACCTAAGAAATAAAAAAAAAGAAAAGGAAGTTAATTTATTCTTTGTTGATTGAATTTTCTTCCGCACAGCATAAATTACTAAATTTCAACTTAAGCATTTTGAAGTAACTCTACCACTTTTTTAAATAAAACAACCGCACTTTCAGGAGATTTGGGATTTTTAATACTCATAACAAAAGTTCTCATCAGAAAAATCTCTGCATCTTTATATTTGAATTCATAACCATAGGAACCAAATTTTTTTCCTGAAAATTTCCTTTCCAGAAAGCTTTGAGCTTTATCAAAATTAACATCTGGTTTTTTCTCTGGTTTTACTATAAATCTCTCTCTTTCACATAGTGTAACTACTGTTAGTTTACCACAATACTCTGAACTATATTCATCGCTTACCTCTTCTACCATAAGTTCAGCATTCTCCGAACAAATAGAACAATCATCTCTTTGTTCGATATTAATA
>JAGLXK010000041.1 GCA_023132955.1 Candidatus Heimdallarchaeota archaeon | reverse complement strand
TATTTAAATTCCAAACATCAATAATCTCTAGTTGGAGTCGGAGATTCTTTGAGTGATACAGAAGACATTGTTTTTAAAGAGAAAAAGAAAATTAAGGAATTGGAAAGAAAATTAGGTTTGGTCAAATTCAGATATCGTATCTATCTAGGTTTGATTGTCCTACTTCTTTGTTTGTGGTCTATTTTTCTAGCAAATGCTGGATCGAGTGCTTACAGTAAATTAATTCATTGGGGTAGTATACTGGGACTTTCATTTGGTTCTCTGGTAGGTATAGGTTTATTGATGATGTTTATTAGATTTATCAAATTCTTAGTGACACCCGAATCAGGTGCTCCAATGGTATCTAAAGATGAGCTTAAAGAAGATGATTATGCGGCTAGAAAACTCACTACATGTTCAGATTGTATGGTCGTGTATGATGCTAGAAGATTGCACTGTCCTGAATGTGGAAAAGAGACAATGAGAAAGGGAAAGAACTCAAAAGAAACACTGCAGGTAGAGGAAGAGTAAATCTTCTTCTTTTCTATATCCAAGTTCCTTGAAATTCATAAGATTTTTTTTGAAGCTTAAAACCCACAGCTTCAGCTGTCTTCTTACTTGCTAAATTAGAATCTCTGCAGTACCATCCAATTTCATTTATTCCTTTTCGATAACAATGTTCAATTGTTACAGCTGTTGCATACTTAGCTAATCCTCTCTGACGATGTTCTGGAAAAGTAATAACTCCTAGTTCACATTTTTCCTTCATTTCATTGATATAACAACAGAAAACAACGCAAGCAATTTCTTTATCATTGTAAATTGCACTATACCCAAAACCTCTAGAAAGATAATGTTCTTGAGAATCCCATGTTCCTTTAAACCAAGAAGGAAGAATTTGATAATTAATAAGGTCTGTTCTTTTAATCAATTTGTTATCTATTTTAACAACCGTATAATCCTTTGGAATTTCTTCTGGCATTCCAAAATTCTTTCTATCACTAATTTCATAGAAGCATGTTTCTATTTTTTCCAGGTTTGAAAATATATTATTAATAGTATCAAAATATTGATCATCGCAATAAACTAGAAAATTTTTATCCTTAAATTGTTCAGTGTATCTTGGAAAAAAATCTTTGTAAAGGAAAATCGATAAATCTTTGTTAAAAAGCCTATTTTTTTCGTTTCCAACCAAAAAGAAATTTCTAACATTTGGAAGAAAAAGCAGAGCAGCTGAAGGATCTTCAATTTTATCAACATAGATTTTTCCATAGATATTTCCTTCAAAAACAGATACAGTAGAGAGAAAATTCTCTTCAAGATTTGAAAACAGGTCTCGAACGTTGTTGAATTGTCTTCTGTTCAGCTGATGAATCATCCATTAAATTAACTTGATATCCTATAAAAATCTAGTTCTAAAATAATGAATTAGCGGCTGATTCACTAGGTATGGGGTCTGTGTTACTAGGTGTAATTCCTCAGAGAGCAGATGCTTTTGAAAATTATGCAACACATACAGTAATTGTAACGATAACAAGTCCAACATTAACAACTCCAACGAGTACAAAAACAACTATTCCTCAAACTACACTCCTTTCAATCAGTTGGATTTTAATACCTCTGTCTCTTTTTGCCGTAGTGTATCTTTTTCACCGCAGAAAATAAGATGGTTTTTCTATCCATCTTCATCTCTCAAGAAAAGTAAATCTTTTCTTTTGTTTTTTGTCATTCAAACTCAATAGAATAAGGACAGACGAATAATATGGTGTTGCTTTAACATTATTTATTGGAAATATTCCCAATTAGTTTGGTATCCAAATTGAAATTTCTCGATTAGTTTTTCGAAGTTTTTTTCTTTTTTTATATAGCATCAGTAATCCCTTTATAAAGGCAGTAACGAGATTTATAAAGGGAAATGTGAAAGTACTTTTTATGCTTGAAGCATTAATCCCGGTACTAACAGCTATAGGGACAATATGTGTAGCTCTAGCAAGCCTTCTGTTTGCTGTCAGACAAACAAGAGTGAGAGGTCCTACTTTAGATTTTATAGATATGACCATAGATGAACTATGGGGAACTACGAATAATTCAAGAGAAGGTACATACTTTGTAAGAAGAATTGGTTTATTCGGCAAAGACTTCGAAGATGTTAAGGAGTTGAGTTCGAATTACCTTGAGTTTTCGACGGTACTTGTCAATACTGGTGACCGTTCTTGTCATTATAGAACATTAGGTATGCGTTTAAAATTATGCTTCCCCTATAAACCATCTAAAAGCGAAAGAAAGCGTCCTACTGCAAGGGCTTTTTCAGGAAAAAAACTTGAAATAGAATCCAAAATCGCTTTAAATCCATACAGACGTAGATATATAACAACAGCAGAGACTGAATATGTAAAAAATAGAATATTATTACCTTCTTTTGCCTCGGAATGGTATGATGGAGAGCTTGAAATCGCTGGAAAATTCTGGGATCACAAAGGTAAATGCCGCTTTATTTATACAACTTTTGATATTGATAAGCATGGATCCACAAAATGCAACATAAACAAACAAAGGAGACTTCCAGAATTTGATATTAAGCCTAAGAAAGGACTAAGACGAAGTAGGACTGCTAAAAAGCTAATCTTTGAATTGGAAGAAATAATAGAAATAGATGAACCTCCCGAAGAACAATTAATCAGTAGTGCATCAAAAGTAGAAGAAGCAATTAAAGCAATAGAAACAGAAGACCTGGACGCAGACCCTGCAGAGCTGTTAGAAGAACAAAAAAGAAGAGTACTGGAGTTAGAGAAAGAATCAGCAAAACCAGTGGATAGTTTGAGAAAAGAAGAATTAGATGTTGAAACAGAAGAAATTGATGAAGACATAGAAGAAGATAAAAGTAGAAGAAAGAGAAGAAAGAAGATCAGAGAATAGAGTCCTTGATACAATCAAATATCAAGCATTGAAAAAGCTACTATTTCCTTTTCACTTTTCATCGTTTCATAAGATTTTTTTTGAAACTTAAACCACATAGCTTCAGCTATCTTCTTGCTTGCTATCTTTTTGCAAACTCTCACATAAATTTTTTAATTGATAACTGCAATACTGGTTAAAAGTTAATCAAGTATATGTTGAATTTCTTTCTTTAGTCTTAATGGGTTGATTTTATTCTAAACCAGAAGTTTTAATTAAC
>JAGLXK010000409.1 GCA_023132955.1 Candidatus Heimdallarchaeota archaeon | reverse complement strand
TCGTTTGATGGTCTCATAAAGCTACAAAAGAAGTACAGTATAGAATTTTAATTGTCTTTTATATTCATCTGGCAAATACGTAAGTAATACATCCTATCATTATGTAAAATGGGGTTGGGAACTAAAGTAACAGATGGTTATGCAAATGACAGAAGAATCTGAAAAATTAACAGAATCATACCCTAAGATAGAGATTAGTGTGGACAGTAGAAATAAGATTTTAAGATTTCAGGATTTATTACAGGAAAAACCAAGAATAAGTGTAGAAGAAATTGAAGGGATGGATAGATTGATTCGAATGTTGAAAAACGAAAAAAAATCTCCATTTTACACCTCAAAAGATGACAGTGAGTAGAACTCTTCTTAGGAGAGATTAGTATAAAAAAATGTCTTACAATAGACTGACCAAGTTCCTCTTTCTTTTTTAGAATTATAAGAAAACATTTTTAAAAGTAATAAATTAGGAGGAATGCAGTAAGAATGGGGCATTAGCTCAGCTTGGTTAGAGCACTCGGCTGATATTTGTGATTCTTGAGAGAATCATATTTCGAAACCGGGGGGTCGGCAGTTCAAATCTGCTATGCCCCACCACTTTTCTCAAAATATTTGAAATAATTGTTAGTAACTTTATCATATGATATAATCTGCAGGATCTGGTTCTAATAAAGGTGCAAATATTCTTGGCTTGTATACATATATATTGTAGATTGGAATCCCCCTTTTCAAAGATCGCCATTTATTTTGAGGTGGTTCTAATCTCAAGTTTGGAATTTCTTGATAGTTCTCATTATACATCCATCTCCCTTCTTCCCCCCTAATATAACATTCCCCTTTTGTTCTTTCATAGCCATCCTTTATTTCCTTAGCATCGTCTGCACGGATTCTTGCTAGAACAGCTTTTTGGTCACTTGGATTAATTATTGTAACTCCGTAAGAAGGAGGTACGATAACTGTATCAAATTTTTGTGCTCTTATCATTACAGCATCTTTGATTTTCTCATGGGTCTCCCCGAATTGTTGGAGTAAGAATTCTGAATATCCTTCAACAACTTGATAGATCTCGGAAAAACGGTATCCTGTACCTGCAAAGGATCTATAATAGCCAGAAGTCTTGTAATATTCTTCTCCTAATTTTCCAGCTTGGATAATTAAGAAATCAAATCTCATTACATCCCATAGGGGTTTATCTTCTACTTTCCTTACTCCTCGATAGATTCTAAACACTTCTTTATCCTTCTCTTTTCCTCCCCATTCATTTTTCAACAAAAAATTAGAAATATCCTCGACTTTGTGAATCAGCACATCCTTCACACTAATTTCACTTTCACTGTATCTTAGTGTAGTTTCTTCACTACTAATGGGCAACCCTGTAATTTCCCTTAAATTCATTCTACTCATCTCTTACTTAATTACAATTAGAGACTATAGAAATAATCTTCTCCTTCATCAGTGATTTTCCAACTATCTAATGCTCCCACCTGAAAATTCTTTAAATAATCTTTTTCTGTTAATGAATTTAACACTTCAATGAGAACAGCTTGTTCCACTTTCTCTCCTCTTGGAGCATAAAGGTTATTTAGCTGGAACATCACATCTGAGAGATTTAAACCCTTGTTTAGTGAAACAAAAATATCTAATAAGTCAATTTCTATCTGTTGTTTCTCTACCATTACTATCAGAATGTTAACTATTTGTTCTTTCTAAAAATATTTCCCTATTATTTCTCATCATTTCTAAAGACTCATAACCAAAAAGATAATAACAAATCTTGAAATTTTGTCTAAAGTGCTATACTGAAGCATAGTTCTTTAGTTTACCTTATCCCGAGGAGATACCATGACAAAACAACAAGAAGAAAAGAAAAGATCGTCAGTAGAACGCTATATGTTAAAACATGAGATAGAAAAGCTAGAAACTAAGAAAAGTTTTAACATGTCTACAAGTTTGGTTACATTGTACATCCCCCCCAACACTAGGTTATCTGATATTAACTCCCAGTTGCGTGATGAATATGGTACTGCAACAAATATCAAAGACAAAAGCACTGGAAAGGCTGTCCAATCTGCGCTTTCCTCTATCATGTCTAGGATAAAAACTATTCCTAGTTCTGGAGAGAATGGTCTTGTTATCTTCTGTGGAATTACTCAAAACAATAAGGTGGAATTTTTCCTAATTAGCCCTCCAGATCCTGTAGGAATTAAGCTCTATCTCTGTGATTATGTATTTCATATTGATCATCTTAAAGAGATGTTAGAAAGCAAACAAAGGTATGGGTTAGCATTAATTGCTCGAGGAGGAGCAACACTAGCAACTGTTCAAGGCTCCCGATTAGATATAATTCGTGAAGAAGAATCTAATGTTCCTGGTAAACATAAAATGGGTGGTCAGTCTCAAGCTCGTTTTCAAAGATTAACTGAAGAAGCGGCTCAAAGATGGTATGGCAAAGTTGCAGATATTATGAATACTGTTTATCTTGAAGATTATCCTGTTGAAGCAATAGTTGTTGGTGGTCCAGCTTTATCAAAAGCAGAATTTTTGGAAAGTAAGGAAATTGATTATCGATTGCTTGAAAAAGTCATAGGAATCTATGATATAGGATATTTGGGTTCAGTTGGGATTCGAGAACTTCTAGATAAAGCTGCAGATAAATTGTCTGATTTTGAGTTAGTTAAGGAGCGCAAACTCACACAAAAATTCATGGAACATTTGGGAAAGGATACAGGACTAGTTACTTATGGAGAAAAGGAAGTTTTGGAAGCATTAGAAAAAGCAGCTGTTGATATTGTTTTAGTAAGTGAGGATGTAGATAGAGTTAATATGGAAATTAAATGTGATGGGTGTGATTACTCAACCATTGAGTCGGTAAAAAGCAAAGATTACAATGATTTCGTAAAAAAATTATCTGATAAAAAATGTCCTGATTGCGGAAATTCCAAATTGTATATTGAAAGTGAAAGTGATTTAATCACTGAATTGAATGAAAAAGCCGAGAATACTGGTGCCACTCTAGAGGTCATTTCATCTGATCATGAGGATGGGGCTATGTTATACAATGCATTTGGTGGGATAGCAGCAATTCTCCGATACAAAACATATGATAGTTATTAGAAAGAAAAAAAAGAAAGACTTATCCATTAACCACAGTTCCAATATTTTCTCCATCAACAATTCTCAAAATGTTCTTAGGATCAGAACCATTTGTAAATATTAGTCTTAAATTGGATCTTTTCACTATTTCACATCCTACTCTGTCAAAGAGGGCATATTTTCCTGGTTCTTCATCTTGTTTTGATATAATCTCTAACAGTTCATCAGCTGAAAGCTCATCTAAAGGTTTAGCATCTTTATACAGGTTGGGATCTTTATCATAGACTTTGTCTACATTTGTCAAATTTATCAGTAAATCAGCACCCCAATATTCTGCTACAAGAGCTGCAACAGCATTTGTAGATTGCCCCGGTTGAAGACCTCCAGTAACAACAATCCTTCCAGTCGAGAGTGCTTTGCCAATTTCTTCGAATGAACGAGGAACAAGCAAATATGCTTTATTTTGGAGCGAAGCAATTACTAGTAAAGCATGAATTCGAGTTGATTCTACTGCAAGAATGTCTTTGAAAGTAGATACATGCCCAAGGACATCGCTTGCTTGAATGATAACTCTAGCTAATTTTCCTCCTCCAACAACTACAGCAACTTTATGCCCTGTATCATGAAGGGTGTTAATGGTATCAACAATTTCCTTTATTCTCTCAACATTTAGAACCATTTCTTCTTTATATAAAACAGAACCGCCAAACTTTAGTACAATCTTCTTCATTAGTATCGCTACAAAGTTATTAGGACAATAGCTAAATAACGTTTTTTCTCAGAAAGTCTTTTTTCTCACGTTTTTATACAACAAAGAAGAGAATCTTTTTTAATAAACTCTCAAAGGTGCAACAAATAAACTGAGGACTGTAACATGGACTTTAGTCAAAGAAATCCTATTGAGAAGGTTTTTTCTACAACAGATGTAAAGATATCGATTGCGGGATGGGTCCAACAAGTTCGCAATCTTGGTGGATTACGATTTATTCAATTACAAGATAGAACAGGGATTGTGCAAATAGTTTTACCCAAAAAGAAAGTATCTGAAGAGATATTTGCTTTAGATTTTCAAGAAGGGGATATAATTGCAGTTACTGGAGATGTCGTAACCAATGAAAGTGCCCCAAATGGAAAAGAAGTCCTTCCGTCTGAGATTGAAATTATCAATAAAAGAACTCAAGAATATCCGATTTCAGTTGGTGATAAGATTGAAACAAATCCTGATAAAAGATACGACTATAGGTTTCTAGATTTAAGAGATAGAAAGGTTGCTCACATTTTCGAAATTGAGAGTACTGCTGCTTATGCAATTCAACAATATTTTAGAGATAACGACTTCTTACAGTTCTTTTCAGCTAAAATTGTTGGTTCAGCAACAGAAAGTGGTGCCAATGTTTTTGAAATAAATTATTTTGATAAAAAAGCATACTTAGCACAATCCCCTCAATTCTATAAACAAATGATGTTAATGGCAGGATTTGAGAGAGTTTTTGAAATAGGTCCTGTTTTTCGAGCTGAGAAACACCACACTAATCGTCATTTATGCGAATATACTTCTATAGATTTTGAGATTTCATACATTAATGATCAAAAAGATGTCATGAAAGTTATACAAGGCGCAATTGGTTTTGCTCTTGATACAATAAAAACATCTAGAGCTAATTCTCTTGAAGTATTGGGGGTTCAAATCGATGATCAACCCAAAGAATGGCCAATAATCACAATTCCCGAATGTAATGATATTTTAGCAGATGAAGGTAAAAAACTAGACCTCTATGAAGATTTAGACGCTGAAGCAGAGGGAATTATTGGTAAGTACGCAAAAGAGAAATGGAACTCAGACTTTGTATTCGTAGACCAATATCCTTGGAAAATTAGACCATTTTATACTATGAAGGATGATGAAGATCCAAGATTGACTAAATCTTTTGATCTCTTATTCAAAGGACAAGAATTAACCACTGGAGGGCAAAGAGAACACAGAGTAGATATTTTAGCCAAGCAAGCTGTTGAAAAGGATTTCAAGCTTGAAGAGGTTGACAGTTATCTGCAATTCTTTAGAAATGGAGCACCTCCACACGGAGGAAGTGGAACAGGAATTGAAAGATTTGTGCAAAAGATCCTTGATTTACCTAATATTAGAGAAGCGAGATTACTACCAAGAGATCCAACAAGACTCCATCCATAATCTTCAATCAATTTCAAATCAAGATGAAAAATCTTAAAAAAAGAATGAAATTCATTATAGTAGTTAAACATTAAGACTTTGTTTGCGGGGATAGCCAAGTGGCCAACGGCGGCGGACTTAAGATCTTGGTTTTAAACCTAAGATAAGGGTTAGAAGTCAGATGAGCCATCCGTTCTTTAGTAGTTCGGGAGTTCGAATCTCCCTCCCCGCACCATTTTTACCTTCTAGAAGTTTTTTCACTGGTTGGTTTAACCTTAAGCTATTTGGTTTATTCTCTTTACCTTGTTATTAAAATCGTTTAACCAAGCGATTAAGCACTTGTTCTAAGCAATTAAAAAAATGATTAAATAAAGTGAGGTTACTGGTATCATGGTGATATAATTGACTAAAAACGAAGTCAAAATGTATGAGGAATTATTAGAACTCTTGGAAAAGAGGTTTGACAAAGGAGAAATCGATAAACAAAACTATGTCGAATTAAAAGAACGTTATCTCCAAAAGCTTGATGATGCTAAAGAAAATTATGAACAACACAAAGAAGCTTCTCAGATTTATACTTCAGGAGTTAAGGTATCAACTGATAAATCTCTTTCAGTTGCGGGATCAACTAAAATCTCTGGAGGTCATATTGGAAAGGATATTCGCATCGCAGGTTCTGGAAAAATTGATAATGATGTGGAATGTAACAACTTGAAATCCGCTGGTTCTCTAAAGAGTAATGGGAACATTATTGCCCATGGAGACATCAATACTGCTGGATCTTTTAAGTGCGCAGGTTTCGTACATGGAGATCAAGATGCAAAATTCGCAGGTTCAGCAAAAATAGGCCTAGAAACTATTCTCAAAGGCAGAATTGTAGCTGCTGGTAGTTTTGCTACTGGAGGAATTTTACAAGCTGAAAACGGCGCAAAATTCTCAGGTTCTGCTAGAATTGAAGGTAATCTATTATCTCAAGGAATTGTTGAAGTAGCTGGACGAATTTTAGTAGAAGGAGACGTGGTAGGTGATGATATTCTTATCAATAAGGGGAAGGATTTCCTTAGTCTAAGATTTAGAAGTCTCAAAAAATCAATAGTTGAAGGGCATGTTTTAGGTACTGGTGAAGTATATTTAGCCAACACTACTGTAGAAGGCGATGTTAAAGGTCTCAAAGTAGAAATCGGACCATATACCAAAGTAGAAGGTATTGTTTTCTATGTCGATTACATAGATGTTGACAAGAGAGCTGATTTGGCTAATGAACCAGTAAAAATAAGCCATGAAAAACTAAGATTATAATTAACTAATGAAATATAAAGGTGAAAATAATGGAAAAAACAATTAAAGAAACAAATGAAAATGTCGAACAGAGAGCTACAATCAGCTCTGCTGGGAGTTTAAAGGAAACAGAAGATTTAGTTAAAATCTCTGGGTCATCAAGTATATCCAGTGGAATTATTCCTAAATTTATCAAAATTTCAGGTTCAGGAAAACTTGGTGGAGATTTCAAATGTAATGGAATAAGATCCTTAGGATCATTAAAGGGTGAAGGAAATTTAACTTCTTTGGGTACAGTTAGAAGTTCTGGATCCTTTGGTATATCTGGAGGACTTGTGAGTGAATCTTCTGCTAGGTTTAGTGGCTCTGCAAAAATTGGTCAAGATGTTAACATATTAGGTCCAGTTAAATCTTCTGGATCTTTCAAGGTTGGTGGAGATTTCATTGGTAGCAGTGATGCTAAATTTTCAGGTTCAGCAAGGATTGAAGGAGAAACTACTGTACAAGGTTTCACAAAATCATCTGGTTCTTTCAAAGTAGGTGGAAATCTACAAACAAATAATGGAATAAAATCTTCAGGATCCATAGGAGTAGGTGGAAATCTCCTATCAAAAAAAGATGTTACAGTAGAGGGAGCAGCTAATGTTAAAGGAAACTTAGTAGGAGAAAATGTAACTCTAGGTTTGAAAGGATGGAAAAGATGGTTAAGTCTAAGAATCGGTAGCAGTGTCAAACACCCATACAAAGTTGGTGGCAACTTATTTGCAAAAAATAACGTTGATATTAGAGCCACATTAGTTACTGGTGACGTAAAAGGATACGATGTCTTTATTGGTCGTCGTTCAGAAGTTGGTGGAAAAGTTTACTTCGTTAATTCTCTCAAAGTTAAACGCAGAGTAAAACTAAATAAAGAACCCACCCGAATCAAACCTGAAGAACTAAAACTTTAGTTCCTATCACTCCTTTTTTTCTTTTCCCTCAAAACAAAATATTCTTTAATCTCTTTTGCATTCTTCAAATGATAATCCATGTTAGGTAAACTAGGATCTGCTCTTAACACCGCAATTTCTAAGATTCTTAGAGGTGGTCCTCCAGATAAAGAGCAAATTCGTGAATTAAAGAATGCAATGTTAAAAGCTTTATTAGAAGCTGATGTTCAATTTGATTTAGCTGCAGAGGTAGTTAATGAAGTTGAACGTAAATCTATGGATAAGGGACTTCCGGATGGTTTATCTCGTAAAAAAAGTGTTTTGTCAATCATACATGATGAGCTTTCTAAGTTTCTAGGAACAAAGGTTTACCCCCTTACATTACATCCAGACAGACCAACACTAATAATGTTGGTAGGGATTCAAGGATCTGGAAAAACAACCACAGCAGCAAAACTAGCTAAATACATTCAAAAAAGAGGTAAAAAGGTTGCAGTTGTAACTGTCGATAATTTTAGACCGGGTGCCTATGAACAATTGCAACAACTTTGCTCAAGTATTAAAATACCTGTTTATGGTGATCCTGAAAACAAAAATACTGTCAAAATTGCAGTAGATGGTATTAAGAAGTTTTTTGATGAAAAGTATAACACTATCATTATTGATACAGCTGGACGTCACAAAGAGGAAAAAGCTCTTCTTAAAGAAATGAAAGAGCTTACTGACAAAATAAAACCAGATGAAATTATGCTCGTTGTAGATGGAAATCTCGGACAAGCAGCTCATGATCAAGCTTCTGCCTTTGCAGAAGTAACCAAAGTTGGTTCAGTTATTGTAACTAAGATGGATGGTTCAGCTAAGGGTGGTGGAAGTCTCTCTGCAGCAGTAGCGGCTAAAGTTCCAATTAAATTCCTTGCTGATGGTGAAGATATTGATTCTTTGGAGGAATTCAACCCAACTTCGTTTGTAGGAAGGCTTATTGGAGTAGGGGATTTAGAAGGTCTTTTGAAAGAAGTACGAGAAATGGAGGCTCTTCCCTCAAAAGAGGAAGCAATGAGTATGCTAAGTGGTAAAATCTCCTATAGACAAATGATGGAATTGTTAGACACTTTCAGCTCCTCTGGTTCGATGAAGAGAATGCTTTCAATGATTCCAGGATTAGGAATGACTATAGATGAAGATATGCTCAATGTTTCAAAGGACAATATGAAAAGATTCAAAGTCATTATGACCTCAATGACAGATGAAGAACTAGATGGAAAAACCAAATTAGGGAGTTCTAGAGTTCAACGAATTGCTAAAGGTAGTGGGAGACCTGTTTCAGAAGTTAGAGAACTAATGGCCCAACACAAGATGATGACCAATCTGGTAAAACGCATGCGTAAAGGAAGACGTGGAGGAATGCAAATACCAGGAATACCACCTGGGTTATTAGGGCAATAGACAATCACCAAATGTGAAATCGTATGTCTCAGCTTTTCTTCATCTTAAACGCACCTCCTTTATCTTTTATTAAATCCAATTTATATAAAAAAAATATAGAGTTGGAAGAATCCGCACCCTACATCAAATCAGTTGCAGATTCTTTTTTTCTGTCAAATCAATTTAGGAAGAATCTTGTTCTTTATTACTGTACAAGCTACCAAGGAATGCCATATGTAATTACCTTCGAAGGTAGCAAATTAAGGTATCTTGGTCCTAGCTTCTTTTCAGCAGCACACCTAATACTACGAGCAAAAAATCACATACTAGATTCTAATTCTCGAGATGGAAAACTCACCCCAGGAATTTCAGTTCTAGAGCAAAGTAGCGATTGGATCTTTGAAAAGCACAAAGAGGATAAGATAGTTCAAGTTATTTCAACATGTGAAAAAGAAACAGAATTTTCACAAGAAATCACTAAACATAGCAACGTCTTTGCTTATGGTTTCGAAAAACTACCTTTATCAATCAATTCAAAGAAAATGCTCTTAAAGCATCTAGTAGTTGATGAACAAGTAATTATTACCAATTATCTTTTGGGGAGTGTTAGATAGGATGACTCTGCATAAAAAAGCTATAGACATACTAAAATCATATTCTTTGTGTGATTTTTGTTTAGGGAGACAATTCTCTAATTTGTCAACAGGAACTACAAACAAGAATAGAGGTTCAACAATTAAGGACTTTCTAACTCTATTCTATTCAACTGATATTACAGACAATACTGTCTTAATGCTTCAAGCTTTGTCAAGAGCAGACAATAAATTAGCAAAAAACACTCTAAAAAGAAATAATTTTGAAACAGAGAATTCAGAAGAGTGTTATATCTGTCAGAATACTCTGACTGAAAATTCTGAAGAAATTATACAAGGGATTTTACCAGAAATTAGAGATTATGAATTTCAAACTTTCTTGATTGGTACTTCACTACCTAAGGAGTTCTTTGAAAGAGAGAGAAATCTGAAAGAAGAATTCAACGTTGTGCAAACTGAATATTTAAAGCAAGAATTCAATCGTTTGATAGGAGGAAAAATTGGGGAGTTTCTTTCAAAAGAAACCGATTTTCAGTCCCCAGAAATTGTCATCGAAATAAGTCCTTTAACCTACTCTATAGCCCTCAAGTTAAAACCTTTGTATATTTATGGTCGATATCGAAAGTATATCCGAACTCTACCTCAGACACGTTGGCCTTGTAGAAAATGTAAAGGGAGGGGATGTGTAGAGTGCAATCATACTGGTAAAAAACATCAGGAATCTGTTGAGGAGCTTGCAGAATATGAAGCACTTAAATTAACACATGGATACAAAGGCGTGTTACATGGGGCGGGAAGAGAGGATATAGATGCCTTGATGTTGGGTACAGGAAGACCTTTTGTTCTCGAAATAGTGGAGCCAAAGGTACGAACCATAGATTTGCGTGAGCTTGAAAAAAACACAAACCAATATGTTAAAGGAAAAATCGATGTTTCTGAATATAGATGGTCTTCAAAAAAAGAGTTGAGAGATTTAAAAAGCAGTGCAGAAAGAACAGTAAAGAAGTACAAAGCTCTTATTGCCTTTAATGAACCAATTTCTGAAAGGAAAATCAAAGAAATTGAAGAATTCTTTCAAAACCGACCCATAGACCAACGAACACCTCAGAGAGTTTCTCATAGAAGAGCAGATCTTATAAGAAAAAAGACAGCATTTTCTGTTCAATGCTCAAGAATTAATGAGACTCATATTGAAGCCATAATAACCTGTGATGGTGGTTGTTATGTTAAAGAACTAATTTCAGGAGATAATAATCGAACAAAACCCAGCATAGCAGAGGTTATAGGTATAGAAGCTAAATGCAAGGAATTGGATGTCATTGAAATTCAGGATAGGGGCAATGAAGTGTGAAATAGAAGTAGTAGTTTTGAAGGCTAGTTTTACAATCACCAGAACAGATAACGAAAAGATTAAAAGTTACATCGAGGGACTTTGCTCACTTGTATAAATTAAACATAAAGGTGTAAAGTATGCGTAAATCCAAAGGTTATCGTGCTAGAACAAGACATCTCATGAAGAAGCATACAAGAGATAAAGGTATTCGACCTTTAGATTATCTATTGCGTGATTTCAACGAAGGTGATATAGTGGACATTATTATTGATTCAGGTGAACATAGAGGAATGCCTCACAGAAGATATCATGGTAAAACAGGAGAAATCACAAAGAAGCAAGGTAAAGCTTTCATTGTTTCAATAAAACAAGGAAGAGCTACAAAGCAGATTATTGCCGTAAAGGAACATTTACGCTTAAGTCGTTCTGTAATTCAAGTAGAAAATTAGTGAAGTGAGTTTATGCCTAGAGAGGGTCTCGATAAAAAACCATTAACAATTTCTGAAGCTATGCGTATTTTACAGGAAAGAAGTGAAGAATCCGAACTTTCCTACTGGCAAAGAGTTGCATTTGAACATGCTATGCAAAATGCTAGAATTGAACCTGAAGAATCTAGAGAAATAGTTGAGAAATTAATTAAAAAATATAAATTATCTGAACTCTCAGCATATTCTATTGCTAATATACTTCCCCCATCTTTAGAAGAACTGAAGGATTTGCTCTCAAAAGAACCACAAATGCTAACAGATTCTGATATCAAAGAAATCTTTAATATTATTAAGCCATTTATCGATAGAGAACCCAAATCGGCATAAAACTTCAATATAGGATTAATACCAAGAAAGCAAAAACTTTTTTTGTATTCGTACTTATTTATGGTGAGAGTATCATGGTAAACAATCAACATTCCAGATCAAACAAACGTCCTGAGAAATCAACAGAAAGTGATGATTTCATTATTGGTCCCGTTACTCGTGTAAAACATACAAAGAAAGATGAATCACGAATTCTAGTTCTCGACTATTTACCAGAAGGTAAGGGTTTTGGACAAACCAAACAAAGGGAACCTACAATTCAGGGTATTGGTACAACATGGTTTAGTTTACTCGATATTGTTGTTGAAAAAAGGAGCAGTTATCCTCTATTCACAGAGCTACCTCTACCAAAAATCAGTGAAAAAACTCCAATTAGACAAATCAAACGAAGAATTACTGTAAATGATTTAACAAACACAGGACATAGTTCATTGGAAGAGGCTGTAATTAATATAATAAACAAAAACGAAAAAAGATTTGTTTCCTTTTTCAATAAAGCTCAACCTATAACCAACCGTATTCACTCTCTACAATTAATACCTGGCATTGGAAAGAAGCTGATGTGGGAGATATTACAATCAAGAAAAAGCATGCCTTTCGTCTCCTTTAGCGATATAGAAGAGAGAGTAAAAATCTCGGATATAAGAAAAATGATTCTCAATAGAATTATGCAAGAATTAGAAGAAGATGAGAAACATAGATTATTTACAGCAACCCCAGATTCTAGACAAAGAAGGTAACACCAAAAATGGTTTGAATAATGGATTGCTGGACTTCATCTTTTGAATTAAGAAAACATGTTTTAAATAGTTTAGGAGAGTTGAATATCGCCCCTTCCAGACATAGGGGGCAGAATTTTTTAATAGATTCCAACATTATCAACTACCAAATAAACCAAGCAAGTATACAACCCAAGGATATTGTTCTTGAAATTGGAGGAGGAATAGGGAACCTATCAAAATGTATTGCTATCAAAGCTAAAAAACTGATTATTATAGAACATGATAAACGAATGATCTCATTATTAACTAATTTTCTACAAGATTTTTCAAATGTAGAAATAATTCAAGGGGATGCTGTTAAAACAGAGTTCCCAAGATTTACTAAATGTGTCTCCAATCTACCCTATCAAATATCTTCTCCCATAACATTTAAGCTTCTAGAATATTCTTTTGATTTAGCAATTCTCATGTATCAAAGGGAGTTTGCACAAAGGTTTTTTGCCAAACCTGGAACCAAGAATTATTCAAGACTGTCAGTGATGATTAATTTAAAGGCTATTTGTAGGAATCTTAAGACTGTTAAACCAACTTCATTCTATCCACAACCCAAGATATATTCTTCAATAGTGGCTATTACAAAAAAAGATGAAGTTCATTTAGATGATAACGAAGATTTTTCTGCATTTGTAAGAATGCTTTTTACAAACAAGAAAAAGACAATTAGAAGTATTTTGTTCAATATAATGAAGAGAAAGGAAAAGGAAAATATATTGGTTGAGAGGAAAGTTTTGGAAACGCTTCAATTTATGGATAGACGGGTTTTTACAATGTCAATTGAAGAACTTCTGCAACTATATGGTCACATGAAAGAAAGGATAGGCGAGGAACTTTGGTTAAATATGATTTCCCCAAATATGAAATAGAACTAGAATTAGATGATGACGTCTATTTTCCATCGGAAGATACTTTTTTTCTAATAGATGCAATAGAAATATCAAACAACATAGAGAAAATAGTGGAAATAGGTAGCGGTTCAGGGATTATATCTATTGTTCTTGCCAAAAGAAATCCCCATATTCAGTTTCTAATATCAGATATTTCCTTTAGTGCCACTAAAGCAATTAAGTACAATTTACAGTTAAACAGTATTCAGAATCAAGTTGACATTGTTTGTATGGATAAGCTTGAGGCAGTTCATTATCTCGACTCTGAAATCATTATCTGGAATCCGCCCTATCTACCAGATAATGAAGAAAGTGGAAACCTTTCATCATTAAACAGGCTTATGTTAGTGGGGGGGAAAAAAGGCTATGAAGAGACGTATGAGATGTTGGATTCTTTACGAAAAAACAAGGTTAATGCCAGTTTTTATACTATATTCTCATCTCTAAGCTGGCATGAAGACAATATTCAAGAATTAAAGAAAGAGGGATTAGAATTAGAGATTATAAGTGAGTTAAGCTTATTCTTTGAGAAACTATATTTAGTAAAAATCAATTTTTGTGAAAGAAATGACATATTATGAAACAAATATTAAGCAAGATGTTATCTTGGTAGAACCCAAAATTGGGGGGAATATTGGTGCAATTGCTAGATTGTGTAACAACTTTGCAATTAATAGATTAGTTTTAGTTGCACCTCAAGTTAATCATCTTGATGGGGAAGCTAGAAAGAGGGCTAAGCACTCAATAAAATACTTAGAGGAAGCTGAAGTGGTCAATTCTATAAAAGAAATAAAGGAAAATTATTCACTTTTAATAGGAACTTCTGCTAAGGCAGGATTGAACTACAATGTATATAGACAACCTTCTTTTCCTTGGAACTTAAGTGAGATTCAAAACGTATCTCAAGGAAATATGGGTATAATTTTTGGAAGAGAAGATAGGGGGTTATCTAACGAGGAATTACGATTGTGTGATATTTTAGTAAATATTCCTATACCTGGGGATCATAGAGTTTTGAATATTTCCCAAGCTGTTGCAATTATATTATATGAAATATGGAAGGAATTATCACAAACTGAAAAAAGGATTTCAGAAGAGAGGATTTCAACTAGTATAGAAAGAAAAATCTTATTTGACTTAGTTGAAGATTTAATTGATTTCCTACCGTACGAAGAGTACAGAAAACCTATCGCTTTTCACAGTTTTACAACTGTTGTTAATAGAAGCTTCCCGACTAGTGAAGAGATTCACTCATTAATTGGCATTTTCAAAACCATTCTTCATCAGTTGAAGAAATCAGGGGGGGGAGAGAAGAGGTGAGACAAAAGGACATTGAAATGCTACTCTCACAAGTTCAAACGTTTCAGAAACCTAATGTAAAACTGGAGCAATATCAAACCCCACCACGTATAGCAGCAATGATTCTCTGGAGAGCTTATCAACTAGGACATATTGAAAATAAAGTTATAGGAGACTTTTGTTGCGGAACAGGAATGTTTGGAATAGGTGCTAAACAACTAGGTGCAAAAAAGGTTATTGGATTAGAAATTGATAAAGAAGCTTTAGAAATTGCAAAACAAAATGCTGCTAAATTGGAAGTAGATGTAGAATTCTTCGAAGAAGATGTAAGAACTACTGAGCGAAAGTTTGATACAGTTTTTATGAATAGTCCCTTTGGTGTTCAAGGAGAGATTAAAGATCAAGAGTTTTTACTTTCAGCTCTAAAAGCTTCTATGATATCTTATTCTATTCATCTTCATCAAGAAAGAAATATCATTTTCCTGAAGAGTTTCGTGAAAAATCACAACAAAGAAGTGAAAGAAATAATAAAAGCAGAGTTTGAAATACCTAAAATTTACAGTTTTCACACAAAAAGACAGCATATTATAGAGGTAGCAATATTACAATGTAAATAACAAAAAACTATTTTTTTATTTCTTCTTTTAGCAATTTTCTTCTATAAATTGAATATTTTTTTTCTTTCTCTATAGAAAAACGAGCAGGTTGAGGAGAAACAACTCTACCTTCACAATTTGGACATGTTTTATCATTCAGGGTATAGGTTTTGCATTTAGCACAGAAAAAGATAGATTTGGTCATTAAAATCTCCCTTACTTTGATTCAACAACCTTAACAGAAGCTTTGACTGTAGACAAGGAATCCTCAATTGTAGAGACTACTTTAGACATTAACTCTTCTGCTAACTCGTAATCTCTTGCTGAGATAACGAATCTATACATGGGTGCGCCTCTTACATATATGTTCATATTGAGCTCTTCTTCTCCTGCGTCAATCTCTTCTCTAGATTTACTTGCTTTTTTAAGAGCATCTCTAATCGAATTAACTCCATTACCTTCCCAACAAATTATCTCAATATCTCTGGAAATCTCCACTTTGGGTATGGTTAAATTCGTTTTTGCCATATCAGTTAGCACTTGAGCCCACTCTTCAGATACATTTGCATCAGTAAAAATGCTCTCTCCGCTGAATAATGATTCTTCAAAGGCTTGGTAGAAGCTCCCATAATATTCAGTGCATAAATCTTCAACTTCAGCTCGAGCTGTTTCGAAGCTTATCTTCCTTATTTTAGCACTCATCTCCAGAAGAGTTAGAGCGGTTTTATATCTTTTAGTTTCTTCAACTTTCTTTCTTTTTAATCCATCAGAAACTCTTTTTATGCTGATGTCAATCTGATTTTCTTTGACTCGCATAACCCTTCCTACAACCTTCTTGCCCAACCTCATAACATTTCGAATGTTCCTCACCCAAGTGGAACTAACTTCAGAAACATGGCAATATGCTTGTAAATCGTCGTACTCATCAAGATCAACATATACTCCATGATCGAAAATGCTCTTAACTGTACCAATTACTAAATCACCATATTCTGGGAGGTTTCTTCTACTCATATAAACCAGTAATCTCTCTATACCCTTTATTTAAAAAGTTACTTTCCTAACACAGAAATTAGATAGTTACTTAAATAAATAACACTAGAAAGTAAGCTGTGAAGAGAAATATTAGAACAATAGGTATTGATGATGCGGCTTTTAGTAGAGAAAAGTCCTTGAAATGCTTTGTTTTTGGTGTTGTTGTAAGAGGAAATAATCTAATTGAGGGTGTTTTAAGAACAGAAATAACAGTTGATGGTTTGGATGCGACAGATAGAATAGTCACTATGATAAAGGAAAGCAAGTTCCTAAATCAGGTGAAAGCTATAGTTTTAGGAAGTGCAACTATTGCTGCATTCAATGTTATTAACATGAGAGATATCTTCCAAAAAACAGCCATACCAACAATATCAATTTTACACAACCCGCCTAATGATGCAGAAGTTAAGAAAGCACTATCTCATCTTCCTGATTGGGAAAAGCGTCTAGAAATTCTAATGTCTAACCCAAATCTAGAGAAGGTTGAATTCGTAAATCAAAGTGGAAGAGAGTGCAAAATATATGTACAATATCTAGGGTTCAGAAATATTGATGAAGTGAAAAATCTGCTTCAAATCACAACCTACTCAAGTTGTGTTCCTGAAAGCCTCAGATTAGCAGACATAATAGGGCAGAGTTTCAAAGATTATCTTTTATGAAAAAAGCAAATTATTTACTTATTCCAAGATTTTTACATAATTCATCTAGTAAAACTGTAAAAGCTTTGGAACATAATTCTCTTTCATTAAGTTTTAGCAAATGCTTGTTTATTGTAATGCTTTTTGTTAAAATTGAAATCATTTCAGTAATGTTGATTGGATTTCTTAGATAAATAAAGGCAATAAATGCTTCAACGGCATCACCCAAATCCCCCGCATTTTTCCTTGAGCCCACATACTTTCTTAAAGGAGAATCTCTGCATGCTTTTGCAAGACATTGATCCCAAACTTTTATCCCTTTCAATTCTTTAGTAGCATTGTATACAGCCGCATTGTAAATGAAATTCACAATAGAATCTCCGAATTTAGCAAGTTTTTTATTCAAAAGAAGTTCATTTAAATCTGGAGTAAATTCGAAGGGTGAGTCCAAAAGACTACCTCCTTACTCAATTTTTGCTTTGCATAAATCGACAAATTCCTTCGATTGTTTTTCCAATCTGCCTAATGCAGAATTTATAGAAACAACAGGATCCGCAGCTTTCTTCTTCATTTTTACTTGAAAAATGAGTGATTCATAGAAAGATTCATCGCGCCAGTAACCAGCAAAATCCACTTCTGTATCTTTTAGTAGTTCTTCACGTAAGATATTGAATAAAGTGTGGGGGTCTGTAGCTTTGACATTAAATTTTATGTAACCCTGTTCTTTTTTTAGAATGTTAATCAGCATTTCATTGCCTCTGAAGTTTGTTTTAATACTTGATTTAAATATTTTGCCAGTCTAGACTGTTTTTATTCTCTAAATAAAATCTTCTCTATCTCTGCATCTTTGTCTCTAGATTCCAGATACTCAGTTTGTGCAGAATCTCCAGACAATTTTTTTATTAGTTCTGTAATACATTTTTCAGGATTATAGTTTATTGAGATAGTGTTTTTCTGCTTCTTGAAATATTCCATTTCTAATCCTTTATCAAGAACATAAGAGGGGAAAAGTTCTGTACAGTAACTAACTGTAGCCAAAATTCTTTTCATTATCTGTGTTCTAACATTTAAAGGAGTTTCTTGAATTAATTCATGCATTGACGACAAAATCTTCTGTACTTCTTGCATAGTTGCTTTTGTAATCAAATTTTGATCTTTTACTGATGAAGGGATTTCCAAATGAGATAAGACGGTACTTATACTTTGTAAAGAGATGATTTTTGATCCAATTTGTTGTATAAGTTTCAGATTATGAACATAATAACCATCAGTATTGAGAACTGCAGATTGATTAAACATTTTCGCAAGAATTTTAACTTTAATAGCAGACTGATTTACAGTCACCCTTTCTCCAAACAAAGAAATTTTGGATTTTCCTTTTCTATGTGTAAAAACAAACTCCACATAACGTAAGGAATCCGAGAGCAATTCCAGGAAATATTCTAACAAATCTTTTCTTACAATATTAACATATATCTCTTTCTTGGTTGTTTTTGCCAAACTAATCACCAACCCAGTAATGAAAGTTAGTTTATGTTTTGAATGCTAATTTTCCACTTCCATAATCAATAGTGGTTGTTCTTTTTTCAAAATAAGCGCATTCAGAACATTTCAATTTGTCTCTCCCTATCTTCTCCAATTTCCCCCCACATCTTGAACAACCGGTTAATATAACTCCAAGTTGTGAACCTATTAAAGATCCTTGCAAGGGAATGGTCTTATCATCAATTACTTTGGCCCTAACAATATCAGCCAAACGCACTGCTTCATCTACTGTATCCAAATATTCTCTTGAGATTTGAGAAACATGGATAACCATTGTATAAGTTGGATAAACTTCCTTGTTATTGACATAATTTACAGATACAGTTATCATTTGACGAGAAGCATTTACAACTCCACCAATTACTATGTCACCGTTTTTAGGGACAATGGCAGTTTTTACTTTAGGCATAACTGATATTTCATGTTTTTCAATATTTATGTTAACTTTTCCTGCTACTGCAGCATAGATATGGTTGCCTTCTGAATATGTACCTTGCCCACCTATAAATTCCTCTGTAACTGCTAAACAGGTTCCTGGAAAAACTAGCTCATCGGTATCCTTTATTCTATCGTAGATGTCTAATGTCATTCAGTGTCACATCTGTCTTTTAATAATGGAAATAGTATCGAGTAAAATATCTTTCCATTCTTAACATAGTTATGATTATGCTAATAACTGCACTTACAGGCAAATCTAGAGGCCGTCTACAGAACAAAAACTATTTAACTTAACTGGTATTCTTTCCGTTGATGGCAACACCAGAATTTGGTACAATTAGTGCAACAAGAATGGAGCTTCTTAATACAAGATCTCGAATTAAGCTTGCTCAAAAGGGGCATGATCTTCTCAAGGAGAAGATGGACGCACTAGTTATTGAATTATATGCCATCAAAGATGAAGTGAGAGAAGCAAGAAAACAAGTAGAAGAGGAACTAAGAATTGCGTATCAATCTCTTGCTAAAGCTGAGATGATTGTAGGTCCAGACAAAATTAGAGATCTTGCTCAATATGCACCCGCTGTTTTAGAAATCACCCCCCAAACTGTTAGTATCATGGGTGTTAGATCTCCTAGGTTTATTGTTAATGAGATTCAGAGGGAAGGAGAAGATGTGTTTTATGGTCTAACTAGTTCGAGTGCACAACTAGATAGGTCAATAGTTTATTTTCGCAAGTCATTGAAAACACTGATGATTATAGCCGAGAAGATGACTTTACTTGAAAAACTAGCTATTGAGATTAATAAAACTAAGAGAAGAGTTAATGCTCTGAACTATATTTTAATTCCAAAATTACATGCAACAGCAAAATTTATTGCGAGTACTCTTGAAGAACAAGAAAGAGAAACATTTTCGAGATTAAAACGAGTCAAA
>JAGLXK010000408.1 GCA_023132955.1 Candidatus Heimdallarchaeota archaeon | reverse complement strand
AATTTCCTCCCCGTCTTCTACAATCTGTATTTGTTCTGGAGAAATCAATAAATGATCTACTAGCATTTCTTTTCCTTTTTTAGTTGCGAGAACTAATGCTGATGGATATTTCTTAAGAACAGCTGGTATTGCTCCTGAATGATCTTGTTCTGTATGGCTAGATACGATGTAATCTATTTTTTCAACATCTTTCAATTGAGTCAAGAGTATGTCAGTCATTTTTGGATCTACAGTGTCAATTAGAACATTCTTTTCACTACCTATAATTAAATATGAATTGTAGCTGGTTCCATCAGGAAGAGGTATAAGGGAATCAAACAACCTTCTATCCCAATCAATTGCACCTAACCAAAAGACATTCTCTCTTATTTTTCGCTTTTTCATAGTTGTTTAGAAATATAATTAACGTATTATAAATTTTCTCTGTGTACACTTTTCTAATATTTTTTGTTTGATTCAGATTTTTCTCCCATTACGAAGTAAGAATGCAATTTTTGTGTTTAATATTCTTTAGAGAAGAAAAGAGAAATTGTTTAAATAAAACTTCATCTAAGATTCAAGATTGACCAGATGATTCCATGGTGGTAAAGTTAACAATGAAAGTGGGAATACCCAGAGCTCTGTTATTCTACAAATTCTTTCCCATGTGGACAACCTTCTTTAGAGAACTTGGTGTAAAGGTTATTGTTTCACCAAATACTACAAAGCAAATAAAAACTGAATCTGTTAAACATGCACCTGACGAAGATTGTTATTCAACTAAACTCTATTTTGGTCATGTTATGGCTATTAAAGATGAAGTTGATTATCTATTTATTCCAAGATTCGGAAGTAGTCATAAGACAAATGTTAGTTGCCCAAAATTCATCGGCTTAGCAGAAGTTTTACAGTCGATGTTTCCCGATTTACCTCCAATTATAATGCCTTTCTATTCGACTGCAAAAAGTGGTCATGGAAAAAGAAGGTTAATTTATCTTATCTTCTCAATTGGATTCAAATTCACAAAGAATCCATTTAGAATCATCAAAGCTGCTAGAAGAGCATATAAAGAACAAAAGGTTCACTATGAAAATCTGATTCTCGACGAAAAAACATTACACAAATGGGAGCAGACAGAATATCTACTGAATAATTTCCTAAGTCCAGAAGAGGGTGAAAGACCAATTAAAATTGCACTTGTTGGTCACTCATATGTTTTAAATGATGATTTTGCTTCGTTAAATATTCAACAGATTCTAAAGGAACATGGTGTAGACTATATAACTTCAGAGCAGCTTCCCAGATCACTAGTTGAAAAACAAATGGATAAACTTGATTATAATCTTTATTTTGATTATGAAAGAGAAATACTAGGAACAATTATGCACTTCATCGAACGCAAATCTATCGATGGGATTATTCATCTTATAATTTTTAGCTGTGGTCCAGACTCTATCACAGGAGAAATGGCGGCTAGATACGCACAAAGAGATCCTTCAGTTCCACTATTGCAATTAACATTCGACGAACTTACTTCAGAAACAGGTCTAGAGACCCGAATTGAAGCGTTTCTTGATTTATCAAGAAGGAGAAAAAAATGATGTCAATTACTTACCCTCACTTTGGATCATTAACTTATCTGTTTGAAATCTTCCTAAACGAATTGGGAAGATATGATATTGTTAAACCTAAAAATCCTAGTAGAAAAACTGCTATTATTGGTTCACGACATTCTCCTGAATTCATCTGCACTCCATTTAAAATTGTTCTAGGAACTTTTATGGAATCAATAGAAGCCGGCGCTTATGAGTTAGTTATGGGAGGATTTCAAGCACATTGCAGATTTGGTTATTATTGGCCTGTTCTAAAAATGATTCTTGAAGATCTCGGATATGATTTCAGATTTATTATCCTAGACCAAACAAATCCTGTTGAATTTTTGCGAGTTTTGAAAAATGATGTTAGTGATAATCTTAAACTATTTCAAATCCTTAAAACACTTAGAATTGTTTGGAATAAATTCTGTTGTATAGAACTTGTAGATAAGTTACTTAGCAGATATCGAGCAGTTGAATTTGATAAAGGTTCTTCTGAATTAGTTGCAGAGAAAGCATTCAAACTGATCGTTGAAGAAAAGGGCATAAGAAACATCAAGGATCTAAAAAAGAAACTGCCAGGATTATTTGAGAAAGAGGTTAGTAAAGATACTAAAGTTAATCCTTTGAAAGTTGCGATAATCGGAGAAATTTATGTTGTTCTTGAACCTTCGCTTAATTTAGAGATTCATAAAAGATTAAATGAATTAGGAGTTATTGTTGATACTCCTGTTTCATTACGAAATTATGTAGATTTTGAGGGAATATTTAATCCTTTTAAAAAATCACATAAACAGATTACATTAAGAAAAGCAAAACATTATTTAGAACATAGTTGTGGTGGTGATGCTCAAGCAAGTATTGGTGATACAATTTTATATAAGGAAAAGGATTGGGATGGAATGGTTCATCTTTACCCATTTACTTGTATGCCTGAAATAATCTCAAAAAGCATTTTACCACAAATTAGTAAAGAGCATAACATGCCTGTTATTTCTTTAACAATAGATGAGCAAACAGGAGAAGCTGGTTTTCAAACTAGACTAGAAGCCTTTGTTGACCTTCTAGAAAGAAAGAAGGAATCGAATTGTAAATGATATCACTTCCTACAAAAACACAAAAACAAAAGAAGCAAATAAGACACAAATCTTGCTTCCAATAATTAGTAGTAAAATAATCATTTTGTTCTGATTAACACATAATCAAACTTGTCTTACTGAATCTAGTTGTTTTTCACAATGTTTTTACTTGACACATAGATGCATTTATTAAATACATGTAGTTGACCTACATATCTTAAAGGTGTAAATCATGGTGAGTCCAATAATACCCACATTAATCAACTTCCTCCACGAGATATTTACAATCATTTGGATAGGAGGAATGCTACTGTTAGTTCTGGTCATAATGCCAATTTTGAAAAAGCAATTTAAGCCGGAGGAATTTGAACTTCTTAATAAGAAGATTAGAAGTAGGTTAAGCATATTTGTCTATATATCTATAGTTGTTCTTCTTGTAACTGGATTACTACTCTCAAAACAGTCTCCATTATCAAGTAGCTTTTTCTCATTTGAAAACACATATTCAATTATCTTATCTATTAAGCACATTCTATACTTCTTGATGATTGCAATAGCGGTTTTCAGAGGCACAATATTAGATAGAATAAAAGGGATGAATAAAGAGGTTAAGCACAAAGTTAGTAAGGTTCTATTACTGTCAAATGTTATCTTTGCAATTGTAGTTTTATTCTTAAGTGCATACACTGGAGTACTCGCTTCTATGCCAATTTAATAGAAAAAATTAATATTACTCCTTCCTTTCCTTTACCTATATTACCTGAGAGTGAATCAATGAACAATTCAAGTAGAAAAAATATTCTCGAACCTGTACCAGTAGTTAGAACGCTATTGTTATTCTTACTAAAAAGAAACCCTAACTCTTCAGGATATAGATTAATCAACCTTGTAAAAGAGTTTACAGCTGATCAAATTAGTTTGAAGACAGGAACTCTTTACCCTGAACTGAAAAAAATGGTTGAAGAAGGGATATTAATTCAAGATGAACAAGTTACAGGTAAGAGAATAGCTTATCTCTACTGTCTGACTAACAAAGGTGAAGAAGAGCTACTTAGATTAATTACAGCTATCGTAACTAAGAAAGATGTGTTACTAGACCCACTAATAAAAGAATATTTTAAAGATAAGTCTTAAAATTTCATTCGTTTTTTTAGAGTTTCTCTTTTTAAGAAGATAGTCAACACAAACGAGGAAGACAAAATTAAGAATATCAGGTGATTCCTAGAAAGCTCAGGTACAACAATATCATCTCCCTCTTGAATTCTACCATCATATGCAACTTGACTAATGTCAGGGATTTTACTAATGTAGTTGATTGCAGCATCTCGATACATGAAACCTGTATCTGTTGCAGGATAGACATCTTTGAAACTAACCCACCACACATAATCAATCATAAGTCCAGTATAAATGTTAGTAGGAATTATTTCCTCAAAAGTACCACTTGAATTAATATACGCAGAGGTAATGTGAAATCCACCATCATAGCTATAGTTGTATCTAATGTTACCAATTGCATGATATCCATGTCCGTAGGTCAAAATATCTAATAATTCCTGACCTGTAATGCTTAGTTCGAGCATGTTATTTTCAAAAGGAATGACTGAAACTACATCACCCATTGTGACATCCCCAGCACGGAAATAGTCTCTTATTCCTCCTCCTCTATTAGTTATTGAAAAATCGTAGGTCCAGTTGAAATAGTCTAACATTCCATCTGCTACAAGATTACCGATCCCACTTTCAGGAGAGGGGTCATATACAGCAGTAGAAGCATATGATATTACTTCATCAGCACCTACAAGATTTACCCAGTAGTCAACTACTTGCTGGATCTCAGCGTCAGGTGTAACTCCCCCTTCAGTATTTGCGACTAGATGCCCACTCTGTGAAACCACAAGTTTTGGATCAAGTGTAGTATCAACCTCTAGATCTATTCGTACATATTGCTGAGCATAATGTCCTGCCATCGCCACAATTGAACCACTAACTTCCGTGACAGTAGGAGCACCACCATGACCTCCTAGAAAGACGCTAATATTAAGATCAGCTACATCAGCTGCTAAACTTTTCAGTTCATTAGGTACAACATGAGTCAAAGCAATTATGATATCTGCTCCTTCAGCTCTCATTGCTGGAACATTATTTCTCAAAGCCGTTTCATAATTTCCGAAATCATAATACTGAGTATATTTTGGATGCGCAGTAGTATATGTAGCTGTAGTTGTTAACCCCACAATTCCAACCTGTATCCCAGCATGTTCTTGAACAACCCAAGGAATAGTGAAGTTAGCTAAGTCAGTTGTACCTACATCGTATATATTACATGATAATAAGGGGAAATTAGCTATGTTTTGTCTATAATTCAACCAATCTATACCATAATCAAATTCATGATTACCAATAGCTGAAGCAGTAAAATTCATAGCATTCATAACATCCATCATAGATTCTCCTTGAGTTAGAGTAGCAACAGCTGGACCAGTGTTTTCATCCCCCCCATTTAAGAGAAGGAAAGAATCATCTGATGCATTAAA
>JAGLXK010000407.1 GCA_023132955.1 Candidatus Heimdallarchaeota archaeon | reverse complement strand
GATGCTGTTTTTCATACATTTTTTTAGCCATACGAGCACTGGCTACAGCTCCACTAATTTCTCCTGAGATGTGTATAGAGATAATTTCATCAACTTTGTCTCCAAATTTCTCATAAGCTACAAGTAAATCTGCTTGAGTAGACTGAGAGGTTGTAGGATGAACATCAGTTTTAGAAAGTTTTTCATAAAATTCTGATGTTTTTAGATTTTCTAATTCCTTGTATGCTTCTGTTCCAAACATAACTTGCATTGGAACCCACTCAATGTCATATTTCTCGTATAGTGTTTCATCATTTTGTAAGTTTAAATCGGCGCTTGTGTCACATATGATCTTAACTGTCATAGCTATATTGTTAAAATAGCTTTTTTTTAAATATTTACTACTTTTATGAACAAATAATAATGGTTTGAATAATTAGAGATTAATTTCTGAATGTGAACAAAGAAAGATACAGAAGAGCAAAATATTTAAATTGGCTGATTCAAGCATGTTTAGAAGATTAAGGAATAAGAAATCAATGATTAAAAGAATCTCTAGACCCGCAACAGTATATCTTACAATTATGCTATTTCTAGGCTTAACTATTTCACACTCATCCATTAATAGTGCAATAGCTATTAATTCGGAAAACAATATGACTACAACAATAGACAAGACTCTTCAAACATTTAGTCAAATCAATGATTCTTTCCTTGATAGGCCCATTCTTGATCTTGCTAAAGATGTTAACGATACAGAAATCAACCCAGATATCGAGGAATGGGTTTTTGTTAATATTACTATTAAGAACATTGGTAATCAAACTGCATATAATCTTACAATAGTTGATCCAAGTTTTTCTGATTGGGCTATTTCTAGTTTAAATTTAACAACCCAAAAGTATGTTATAGTAGAACCAAATGCAACTATATACTATTACTATTACTTCAAACCTCTTTCTGAAGGAAACTTTACTTTAGAACCAACTACTATTGAATATTACGGCATTGATGAAAAAAAATATAATGCACAGTCTCAGAGATTCTTCATTTCATCTATTAAACCTGAGAATATTGTAGTTTTAGATGCAAAGCTCTGGTTGAATATCTTGTATTATTCATTAGCAATAGTATTTGGAATAGGCGCTCTTGTTTTAATTGATTATCTTGTTTTTAAGAGACCTCGAGAAGCTAAGAAAGGGAAGGAGAAACAAAGGGATAAAAAAGGAACCGTTATTCAAAAAAGTAAGAAGCAGATTAAAAGAAAAACCAAGAAAAGAAGGTAATCTTTTCTTTTTCTTTAAAACTTCAACAAATCTCATATTTTATATATAACAAGAAGCAATTGATTTTGATGTCCTTAAAAGAAATTACTAGCATGGATCTAAAATACATTTTAGTTGGGGGAAAAGGAGGAGTAGGAAAAACAAGCGTTGCCTCAGCACTAGGAATAGCTTTGGCTGAACTAGGTAAAAGAGTTTTAATTATCTCAACTGACCCTGCCCATAGTGTTTCTGATTCATTTGATATGGATTTTTCTAAGGGTGAAATAACTAAAGTCAAAGGAGTTGCTGGTGACCTATTTGCTCTTGAAATCAATCCTGCTGCAGCAGGTGAGGAAATATCTAAGGCTATAGGACAACCTGTTGATTCAGATCAATTCTCACAATTTTCGGCTATTCCTGGTTTGGGGGAATTACAACAAGGTTTGGGTCAAGATTTACAATCAATTCCTCCTCCAGGTATGGATGAAGCCTTATCTTTCGCAAAAATTCTAGAATATGCAGAGGATGAGATATACGACACAGTAATCCTTGATACAGCTCCAACTGGTCACACTTTACGATTATTAAATATTCCTGAGTTCCTTGATTCATTTTTAGGAAGAATGCTTAAAATGAAAACCTTCATTTCAAACGCTATGACAATGATGAAATCCTTGTTTGGAGGAAGTCAAGAGAAGGATAGAACTGTTGAAACTCTTGAAACTATGAAAGAGAAGGTTTTGGTTGCGAGAGACAAGCTGATGGATGAAGAACAAACACAATTCATTAAAGTACTAATTCCAACAATGATGAGTGTTTTTGAAACGGAAAGACTCGTTGAAGAACTAGATCAACATCTTATTTCACATAAATTTGCAGTAGTAAATCAGATAAATCCAGCTAATGATGGTTGCTCCTATTGTATGCATAGACACAAAGAGCACCTAAAGAATATCGAGTATATCAAATCAGCTTTTCCAGAAACAATCATTACAGAAATTGAAGCATTAGATAGAGAAATTAGAGGACTAGATATGCTTCAGGTATTCAAAGAAAAACTACTATAGTTGTGATGAAATGTTTTCTCAGACAGACTCCTCAATATTAAGCGAAAAAGAATCTGGTACTTCATATGCAGATGGTCATTGCCATCTGGTTCCTGATTGGTTTACCATGGAGGATATTGAGATAATTGTCGAAAAATCTCAACGAGCAAATGTGAAAGTTATTGTAAATAGTGCACTAGAAGAAGAAAAATATCAGTTTGGACTAGAAACCATACAATTCAGAGAAATTTATCTATCAATAGGTGTTGAAACAACAAAAATCTCCCAAGAGAGATATGATCAATTTGTAAAATTTTTCAATGAAAATGAAGATAACATCATGGCAATAGGTGAAATTGGTCTTGATTTTCATTGGATAAAAGAATCTGATTTAAGAAAACTTCAAGAAAAATACTTTAGAAAGTTAATAGATTTTGCTCAAGAACATGATAAACCAATTGTGATCCATTCAAGAGGAGCAGAGGGCAAAGCAATTGAAATTCTCAAAGAGAAAGGAGCTGAGGACGTTCTTATGCACTGTTTTGGAGGTACAGAAGAACAAGCTAGTGAAATCTCTAAATTATCATGGTACATAACTGTTCCAACAAGCGCAGTTTATAGAAAAAACTTTCAAAAAATCCTCAAAGCAACTTCATTAGACAGCCTAATGTTTGAAACCGACAGTCCATTTCATTCGTTAGAGAAAGGAGTAAATAATGATCCAACTAGCATTCCAATATTTTGTGACAAAGCAGCTAAGATGCTTGATTTAGATGAGAAACTATTAGCTGATATAACTTTCAATAACACATGCACATTTTATAGAATCCAACCATGATATGGATTAAATGAAAGAGATATCAAATGAATTATCTCCTAACAAATAATAAGCAACTAGAGAAGATTTTGTTTCAGTTTTAGGGATTTTCCTCATTTTGCTTAAAGTGGATTTAGTATCTTTTGAAAAATTCTTACTGGATGTGTAAAACACATTTCTCAGATCTTTAGTTTTAATAATAACCGCCAATTTTTCTTGTATTTTGTAAAAAAGCTTGTTTGTGTTTCGACTGTTAGAGAGAATGTTCCAATTAGTCTGGAAATAATTGTACAAACTATATGTTTTGAACGATGTAGTTAAGCTCTTTCTCCAATCAATTTTCTTTAAACCTGTTAAGTTTAAATGTTCATTCTTCGTTATTATGAAGGAATTAATGTGTTTGTCTAAACTTATTGTTTCCTTTCTGATTTCATTAATATTCTTAGCTTCTACGATGAATTTTGACAATTCTTCAACAAATAAACCAGAAGAAGAACCTAATGTATGAGTATCAATAACATCAATACTTATTTCAGAAACAAGTTTCTTTGCTACCAAAGCGTTCTCAAATACAGCAGGGGTTGCAAAAGAAGAATGAATGCTGATAATAGAATCAAATTCTTCTGAGAGAAAAGTATAAAGCTCTACAAAATCCTTTATGCTGGGAGCAAAAAGCTGTGCATTATTATCGTTGGAAATTATTGAGAGTAGCTTGCTTGTTTGTAATGTTTGAACCTGTGTTCGCTCTTTATGAGTTTCATTGTTAGAATCTCTTATAACATAACCTAGAGGAAAGATATTATACTTCGGATAAAGCTTCTGAGGTAGTTCAGAAGAACTATCTATAACGATTGCAGGTTTCATAATTACATCCCATTGTAGATGGTAGTTTGATAAATATTTCTAATTATCGCTTTCTTGGAAGGAAGAATCCTTAAGATGCTCATTAATAAATTCCTTATAATCCTCAAGCCGTACCTCAACTGGTGTAGGACCTTGCCAATTGCAGTTTTCATTTGAACAAGTAAAATAATACATGATATAAAAACTAGATTCAATTTTTGCAGGGAAAAAACAAACGGGACAAACTTTTACAATTTCGTCATTAGAACCTCTTCTTCTTTTAGCCTTTGAAGATTTATCTATTCGGGTAGCTTTCTTAGATTTTCGAATGTAGTTCACCTTAGTTAGAATTGTACTTCAATATTATTTGAGGCAAAACCAGAATTTTCTAGAATACCTTTGATTTTGAATCTATGGTCTCCTTGAAGTTCTATTCTTCCTTCTTTGTAAGTTCCACCACAAGCAAGTTTTGATTTCAATTTCTTGGCTAAAGCACTAAGATCGACTTCATTTGGATCAATACCAGTAACAAGAGTATACTTCTTACCGTACCTTCGTTTAACCATAAAAACCCTAATAATCTGCTCTTCCTTGGCTATCTCTTCACAAACGCAAAGATCTTGAGGTAAGCCACATACCATACATAATTCGTCTTCTAGCACAAATTACCAAACGTCAAGATGTTATTTATATGTTTTCATCTAAACTTAAATTATTTGAATTATATTTCTCAAATCTGGAACGATTATATAAGTAAAGAAATAATTTAATATGTGGAAGAACACTTGCGATTGATGAATGTTTTAATCGTGGATGCCTTAGCTGCTAATAAGGGGAGAAGAAAATTTTCAAGGGACACTATTGGAGCAGGACCACGATTAGTAGCAGGAGTATTTGAAAAATACAAAGTAAATGTTCGCATAACAAGAGTAGAGGATTTTATAGAAGAAAACGAGGAAGGTGTTAATTCATCTGACTTATTTCTCATCAGTGCTATGTCTGTGGACAAAGTAGCTGTCCAGAAAGCAGTTCAAAAAATATCAAAAAAGCAACAGAATAGCAAAATAATCATTGGTGGTCCTATTCTTTCAGAGAAGGATCTAATTAAGGAAATTCAATTTGATGTGGGTGTTATTGGTGAAGGTGAGAGAATTATAGAAGAATTAATTAGATGTGATTTTGATTTCAGTTTTTTTCAAGAACAAGAATCCGCAGATAAATTTAGTATTGAGAAAAAAAACGGTGCTTTACTCATAAAAGAAAAGAGTATATCAGGAACTGAAATATTTGAAGAATTCATACCTTCAACAGAAAGAATATTGGACTATCCCGATTACTGGTTTTCTAAAGTTTATGTTGAACTAGTTAGAGGATGTTCAAACCATTACAGAGGAGAATTGGTTAAAACAGCGGGAGGATGTAGTGAATGTGGTGAGTGTGATGATCCTGATACCATTAGTACTGGAGATTGCCCTGAAAATATCCCTGCTGGGTGTGGTTTCTGTTCAGTATCTGCAACCTTCGGGGCACCAAGAAGTAAGAAACTCAATCAAGTAGAAAAAGAAGTTGAAGATTTATTGAATAAAGGAGTGAGAAGAATAGTTCTATCAGCTCCAGGATTTTTGGATTATTTCCGAGGTCGAAAAAAAGAAGAAATCTATTCCCCAACCAAACCCGAAGCAAACTATGTTGAAATTGCTAACTTATTGCAATCTCTATCAGAAATTAGAGACAACCAAGAAAAAGTTTGCAGCATTTCAATTGAAAATGTCAAACCATCACTAGTTACAAAGGAGATAGCTAGTTTGATTGGTAAGTATCTTCCCAAAACATCTATCAGTATTGGTTGTGAAACATTTGATAAATCACTTAGTAACAAAATAGGAAGACCTTCAGAGCCTAATACCGCCTTAGAAGCTTCAAGATTCTTTTTTGATGAAGGTTTATCCCCACAGATCTATTTAATTCATTCATTACCTGGAGAAACAGTAAAATCTCTAGAAATGACTAAAGAAGTAGTCGATAACAAACTTTCCAATTTTGCTGATAAAATTACTGTTTATAGGTATTTATCTTTACCTGGTTCTCCTTTTACTGTAACTGGTGTTCCATTACCAACAAAAAGACATCTTTTAAATATCCGTCGAAATGAACTGAAAGAAGCTATTATTCAATTTAATTTAGAAAAGAAGAAGCAAATGATAGGGGAAGAAATGATTACTATTATTGCTGAAAAAGATAAAGTTAGAAAAAATACTTTTATTGGTTATCCCATTTTCAGTGGACCAGCTATTAGTGTATACTCTGAAAAACTAATCATTGGCAATACGTGCAAAATAAAAGTAATAGATGTAATATCTGATAAACTATTAGAAGGCGAAATTTCGATTTGATATATCAGATCCTCCTACCGCCTGAATCTAGATGCATAAGTTTAACCAATTCCATATCTCTTTTGATTCTTATTCTTTTAACAGAGAAAGGTAGTACAAATGCAATGATCATACATCCAATCATTAAGTAGATAGTTAAAATGTAATTCCACCCAAAACCTACTCCTAATCCAAAGAACAAGAAAGTTAATACAATGAAAATGAAGGAAACTGTTCGAAGTTTTCTAAAAAGTGCTTCTGTTGATTTTTGAATTTCCACTGGATTCTTTTCACTCATTAAAATTTCCTAAGTATATTATCAAATTCTAACTTTTAAATATAATCATACAGAAATTCTTTAAGCCTTGTTTGAAGGTTATACAGCCTTTCAAGCATTTTTCGAAAAACTTCTAATACAAAGAACATCAATTAAATGAAACCTAAAAGCAAAGGATAAAATTAGGTTTAAAGAAAAGTTAATATCTTTGCAATGCAGAATAAAATAAAGGTGATAAAAATATTTTCACGCAAAAAGCATGCTAGAAGTCTGAAAGAATTGTTTACAGAATGTAGTGAGTTGACAAAAAAAGCATTTGAAACAATGAAAAAAGCTGTTTTAGCATATGTTGAGGGTAATTTCACAGAAGCTCAAAAATACGCTGATGAAACCATAGCTTTAGAGAAACAGCAAGATAGAACGAAAGAAAAGATTTTCGAAAGAATTTTTTCTAGAGAAACAATGGTTTTTTCCAGAACTGATCGTATTCAAATTATTGAAAACATAGATAAAATCACAGACAAAATAGAAATTGTTGTAAGAAAATTACTTCTTTTTCAAGTTGAAATCAATGAAAATCTGAGAGAAGGAATTAAAGAAATAGCCGAATTAAACAATCAAATTGGAGCCCAAGTTCATGAAATGGTAATCAATGTCCAAGATAATTTTGAAAAAGCAAGAGAGAATATTACCAATATAACAAATTTAAGAAGATCTGTTAGAGAAAAACAATGGGAGCTTCAAAAGCTGAATTATAATTACCAACACGATTTTCAAGCTTTTAGATATACTGAAACTCTAATCAAATATTTAATGGAAGCTGCTGATAGAGCTGAAATTTTCGCAGACAGAGTCTTTATACTTATCCACAAATATGCACTATAATCATAAAATTATGGAAGTAGATTATCAATGACAGTTGCAGTTATAGTTATCATTCTTCTGATTTTGATGCTAGCCTTAGCCTTTGGCATCGGAAGTAATGATGAGACTATGGCAACTTTAGTGGGGAGTAAAGCTGTAAAAACAAAATATGCAATTGCTCTAGGAGCAATACTTGTTTTCTTAGGGGTGGTATTTTTTTCAGAAAGCGTAAGTAAAACCATTGGAGAAAATCTTCTAGGAGAAAATGTAGAGTACAATATCTATATGCTTTTTGCAATTATTATTAGTACAACTATTTGGTTGGTTGTAGCTTCACAAACAGGAGCTCCAATTTCGACTACACACTCAGTAGTTGGAGCTGTTTTTGGAGTAGCAATTGTTTGGAGTTTTCAAGAGTCAGGATCATTTGGTCAATCTATGGATTGGGGAACACTTGGAGAAGTAGCATTAGGGTGGGTAATTTCGCCTTTACTAGGGTTTATTGGAGCTATTATTTTCAAAATTCTAATAGAAAAATTTCTTTCGAAAATGCAGAAAGGATTGGATAGAGTTGAAAAAATTGAGAGGATATTTGCTGTACTACTCATTGTAGCAGTTGGTTGGTCACAGTTCAGTAGAGGAGGAAATGATTCAGCAAATGCATTAGGTATTTTATATGGTTTAATAGAGAATGATTCTTTACGAAACTTCATGCCATTCTTTTTAATAGCCAAACCAGGAGTAGGTTTAACTTCAAGCATATTCACGAAATTTACTGCAACAGGTATAAATCCAATCTACATAGTTATGGCTGTAGGAGCTATGATTGCTCTAGGAATAATCGTTATCGGAAGAAACGTAATCAAAAATGTTGGTAACAATTTAATAGCAATAAAACCTTCTGATGCTTTTAGTATTGAGCTTGCAACTAGTAGTGTTATTTTTCTAGCAACTATTTTTGGATTTCCTATCTCTGGGAGTCATGTGCTTATTTTCGCTATTATAGGAGCAGGAATGGTTAAAGGAGAACGTCCAGATAAAAAATCATTCAGAAAGATGGTTATAAGTTGGATCATAACTTTCCCTGTTGCAGCAGCTCTATCTGGTCTTATTTATGGTATTTTTATAGCTGCAATTCCTTTCTAAGAATGATTCAGAAAAGGGTTAACATCAACGTTTTGATGAAACAAAATTGATAAAAATAAAAACAAGAAGAGTCTTATCTAGCTTTTACTGGTTTTGCAATAAGGGAACGTTGTTTTGTTAAAATTCGATTTGAACATTTAGGACATTTAACACCAGGTAATAATCTTAGTTCACTAGGTGTTATCTCATTCTTACATCTTTGGCAAATATATTTAGTCATCGTTTTCACTTCCTTAGATTATTCTTAATCTTTTCTGTTCGTACTATTTTTCATTTGCGAAATCAATGAATTCTTGGAAATCTGAATCTCCTTCCATCAATTCTCCAAGAGCAACTTCTAAATCTTCTAAAGGTAGTTTGATTTGTTCCATAGTATCTCTATCTCTTATTGTAACAGAATACTCTTTGAGTGAATCATAGTCTATTGTAACACAGAATGGTATTCCAACCTCATCAGCTCTAGCATATCGCTTACCGATTTTACCACTTTCATCATAGAATGATAAGTATCCTGCTTCTTTTAGTTCAGTGTGAACATCATGAGCCAATTCAGCAAGTCCATCCTTCTTCATAAGTGGAAAAACAGCTACCTCTAAAGGTGCGACAGCTGGAGGAAACTGGAACCATGTCCAACCTCTATCATCTTCTCTGTAACATTTTTCTAGAACAGTATATAATATCCTTCCCACTCCCAATGAAGGTTCACAAACATGAGGAAGAATCTTTTTCTCATCCACAACTATCTCATAATTCGATTTTGAAGCTTTAGCATGTTTTTGTAAATCATAATCTGTTCTGAGTGCATTCCCAACTATTTCCATATGACCAATTGAAAGATTTACTTCAAGATCGTAATTTCCTGCTGAATAATGAGGAGCTTCATGATCTTGCATGTGTCTGAACCAGAAATCTTCAGCTTTTACTCCTAAAACTAGTAGCATTTCAGTTTCTAATGCTAGATAATAAGCCAAGTATTGATTAGGTACATGTTTTTTATTAACAGCTTCTTCAGCTGTCATGGTCAAAGGTTTTTCCCATCCTTTTTCTTGCATATCTCGTGTGACAATATTTATTTCTATATCAGCTACTTCTTCCCATCGTGGATGCTCATTTTCTCTTTCTGGGTCGTAAAACATTTCTATTTCCATTTGTTCGAATTCTCTTCCTCGAATAAGGAAGCTTCTAGGTGAGATTTCGTTTCTGAAGGAAGATCCAAACTGAGCTATACCAAAGGGGAGTTTATTCCTCATGAAACCAGCTAATTGTTTGAAATTAATGAAAATATTTTGAGCTGTTTCGGGTCGCAAATAACCTTTAACTCCACCAGTAGAACCTATTTCAGTCTTAAACATTAGATTGAATTGTCTTATATTACCTAATTCTCCTTGGCAGTTAGGACATTTAATCTCATTTTCTTTGATTTTCCTATCCAATTCTGCAATAGGTAATCCTTCAGCAGATTCGCCAGTATTCCTTTTTATGATATCGTCAGCTCTATACATTGAATTGCATTTAGCACATTGAATTAAGGGATCATCAAAAGATTCAAGATGACCTGATGCTTGAAAAACAGATTCAGGTAAGAGAGTTGATCCTGAAATTTCGAAGACTTTGTCTTCATCTAAAACAAAGCTTTGCCTCCAAAGCTCAATTATTTTCTGACGCATTAATGTGCCTAATGGACCATAATCAAAGAATCCTCCAGCTCCACCATATATTTCAGCTGTAGGGCTAACAAATCCTCTTCTTTTGCAAACATCTATGATTTTATCCATCAATCTTTCTTCAGTCATTAGTATCTAAAGCCCTCAAAAGAAAATAGATTATTAAATCTTTGGAAAAAGTGAAAAAAGGTTATATTTAGCTTTAACTTAGTTGTAAGAGAGAGTTTCCTGAGATTCAGATGAGAAAATATAATGTTTCTATGTCTATTTTACAAATTCTGCTATTTGCAGCTATTAGTGCTTTCATAGTTAAATCTGTTTATGGAATAATTATCAACATATTTGTAATATATGAATCTATTGGTTTTTGGACACTTATTGGAATGGTTATTTTTTATACTATTTTCAAGGAAGCATTTTTTCCAATTCTGTTTGTTCTCTTAGGATCTTTTTTCTTCGTGCAAGCTATGAAATCTGATGATGTGAAAGAAAAAAGAATAATACAAATAATTAGTTTAGCGATGATATTAGTTAACGCAGCTTATTCTATACTGGCAATTTTTGGAGACATTTTAGTCATTAGGGAATTATCAAATTTCATCTTTTCATTTGGTTATGAAACATTTGCCACCATAGCAGTAGTAGCATCATGTATTCTACTTATTACATTGATCTTTTTGGTTTTAGAAAAATATAGAATGATTAAGAAAATAGTTATCTCTGCAATAATAATACCCTATATCATTTTGCGAATTCTATCATTCTACTTGGGAACTCTATCATTCTACATAGAGTTTCAGTTTTTGATGATAATTATTGAATCATCAGCTCTTGTTTTTATCTTCTGTATCCTGTATATTGTAACAAGTTTTGGAGAATTGAAAACTAATGCTCTAACTTTCTTGTCATCAATGATTATAGTTTTGGGAATTGCTAAAATTCTCATTTGGCTTGATTTCCTAACACCTCCTTGGCTAGGGTCTGACATTTTTGAATATGGAATAGAATTGGTATTCATATCTATGATATTACTTCTGTTTTCCTTAACCCTTCTAACTATAAAATACAGTAAAAAATGGATGAGAACGCTGAAGTATATATCAGTTGGATTTACATTGATAATTATTGCTTTATTTTTCTGGCAGCTCATTTTCATTATTCAGTATTCTATAACCTGGGGATATTTCAATTTGACCATGTCTTTATCATATATACCAAATATCCTTTTATTTGGATTGATAGTAGTTATAACTTTCTTACATACTGATTTACATAAAAAAGTAAAATGGATACTGCTTATGTTTTCATTACTTTATCCAATTTTCGAAATAATTGAATTTGTTTTTCAGTTGGGAGGAAATCCCATAGAGTATTTTCCTTCCCTTCAAATTCTCTCAATTATCTGTTTATTAATAACAGGAGTATCTTGGAGTTATCTATCTACGCAAGTGAAAATAAAGTCTACAAAGACTATATAGCTAAATTTGAAAAATAAAAGAAAAATGAAGAGGAAGTTAAATAGTAACTTCGATTTTGAGTTTTCGTACTAACTCTTTGTATCGATTACGTACTGTAACTTCTGTGACTGTTGCAGTCTCAGCGATTTCTCTCTGAGTTCTTCTCTCTCCTTCAGTAATTCCAGCGATATAAATTGAAGCTGCGGCTAGACCTGTTGGATCTTTACCAGCTGTCAAATTATGTTCTTTTGCTCTGTTAAGTAGTTCAACAGCTTTACGTGCAGTTCTACCACTTAATCTCAGTTCTGCTGCAAAACGAACAATATAGTCAGTAGGATTAGCTAGTGGAATTTTAATGTTTAATTCTCGAATTATTAATCGATAGCATCGTCCAAGTTCTTTTTTAGAAATTCTTGAATGACGAGCTATTTCATCTAGTGTTCGTGGAACACGACGAATACGAGCTCCTGCATATGCAGTTGCGCCAATCATAGCCTCAATGGAACGACCACGGATTAACCTTTTTTCGATGGCTTTTCGATAAATATTGGCAGCGGTTTCGTTCACACTTCGTGGAATACCTAGTTGTGAAGATAAACGGTCTAACTCAGACATAGCATAAGCAAGATTTCTGTCAATAGAACTGTGAACTCTTGTTCTTATCTGCCATTTTCTAAGACGGTAAATCTGAGCTCTTCGTTTGGGTGAAAGCTTCTTACCGTAAACATCGCGATCTTCCCATCCAATTTGTGTACTAAGGCCTTTGTCGTGAATTGTAATTGTGGTAGGGGATCCTACTCTACTGCGCTTAGATCGTTCTTCAGCAGTAAAGGCTCTCCATTCAGGACCGTCATCAATTAGCTTTTCCTCGACAACTGTTCCACAATTTCTGCAAATATGCTCTCCTCTAGTCTCATCCAGAATAACATCTATACTACCGCACTCAGGGCATTCCATGTCTTCTTCTTCGTCTCTTTGTGATGATTTATCTGGTTTTTTACTCATTCTTGTATCAACCTACAATGAATTGTCTGTTATATTCTTAACGAAAAACTAAACAGAGCAGTAATCTTTTTTACGCATTACAATGATTTTATTGTACAACACTACTCACTTAATGCTAGTTGTTTGGTGTGAATCCCAGCACTATTTCATGTTTCAACCTCATAAAATAAGAGAGAACCCTTCCAAATGTCCCGACACTTCTCTTTTTAAATCTTTCGCAGCTCTATGCTAAACTCCTAAACTTCGCTTCTCCCTTATAAATGTTTCTATGACTTGAAAAATATCTTGTTTCCTGTTAGAAGGCTTTTTACCCGAGATTTCTCCTTTTAAGGATAAAGGACGCTTCCGAAAATTATTTAAGGTGAATTTGAAAACCCAAGAATTTGACTCCAAACTTAATGATTCAAGCTGAAACGTTAGAATTCTGCAGTTTTTCCCTTTTTTTCTTTTCCTGTTTATGATAATTCCCTCTACTAGTATACCAATAAACATCACACCCATTCCACTGAAGAAGGAAATAAAAAATCTCATCCCTAGAGCTGCTAGAGTGATTCCAACTATTCCTGCTATTGTAAATTTAATTACAGATGATCTAATCATGAACAAGAGCTATTCGTTTAAGCATTGATAAACACTATCTACTTTCTTCTTTCTTTTCTAAATATTAATTTTCCTTTTTTCTGGTAACTACTATTTTTGTTTTCGCTTTTTACAGAGATGCTTTTGCTCAATATTGCTTCAATTTCCCTTTCTAGTTTTCGATTTATTTCTATTTTCTTTACAATTTTCCAGTCCTTATAGAGGTAAATATTGCTTGATTTTATCATTTTTCTCCATGATATAGAGTACTTTGGACACTTTTATCATCTAACATTTAGAAAAATGTAGTTTTTACTTCACAAATGTGTAGTTTTTCTAGATTTTTGTTAACTTCTAAAAGTGATTATCATTAAACTATGTTAAAATTGTTTCACCTGCGAAATCATTCTTCTTCTTTGTTATCTTTTTTAATTGCTTTTATTTTTCGTTCTCTTTCTCCAGTAACTAAAGGTGTTATTCCTTTCTTAATATTGTAATCATATACACTTTCTTCTTTGATATCTTCTCTCTGATATATTGACTTTCTTTCTCTCTCATAGATTTCATACAATGAAGCTTCTTTTTCTCCCTTCTCCTCTCTTCGATCAAAGTCTTTGTAGATGTACAGTGCAAACAAATTCCCCTTTAAGTTGACATATTTCATATCATAATATTTGCTAAATTCACTTATCCAGTCAAAGACCTCCATGGGGATTTCGTTTAATTCTTCAAGATACAGGAAAATAGGTTTTGGATATGTTATTCTCGTAGGTATTATCACATTCGCTTTAACTTCCCATTCCCTCACATAGTTCTCAAGAACTCCCTTAATTCTGTTCAGCTTTGCTTGTTGAACATAACTTTCTAAGGTCGTTAACATTTCTTCTATATTGTTGTTATTGTTTTCAGTCATTTTTCACACCCCAAGTGAAAGTAACTTTTCCCCCGTATATCTTCAAAATATACTTCACAATTACACCAATATTAACGTTTGCTAAAGAAAATGTTCTAGACAGAAAAACTGCTGAATTTTTTAATAAGAATCCTTAGAGCTGAAAATTGTATTACCTATTGTTTAACAATTTGTAAATGAGTCTTGAAGAGTTTGAATATGAAAATAAGATAATATTTGATGATATAAACTTAAATACTTCAAATATATAAACATAATTTGATACTTTTGGGTGTAAAATATGAAAAATCGAATGAAGACAGTATTAAGATTTAGTTATTCTTTAGTTATAATTCTCTTTTTAGTAAATTTCAACACATCAATAATTTGTATTCAATCAAATAATGATAATTATAAAAACCCTATGAGTTTGAATATGGATACATTTGAGCTAGAAAAAGTATCAGACTATCATGATGGAGAAGCATATGAGGTTATGGTTGCAGGTTCTATCGCTTACTTAACTTATACATATGGAGGACTGTTGATTCTAGATATCTCTGATTTAAATAATATCGAGAAACTAGGCGAATTTGATGATGGAGGTTTTGCTCAAGGTGTTTTTGTTAGTGATAATTACGCTTATGTAGCTGAATATGGTGACGGTTTTGAAATTCTGGATGTTTCTGATCCAACTAATCCTGTTAAACTGTCACAATTTTTTGATGGGGGTCAAGCAAGACACATCTACATTGAAGGTGATTATGCATATATTGCTGATGGAAGTAATGGAGGGTTTGAAATAGTGAACGTCTCTGATCCTATGAACCCATACAAAGTTGGTTATTATCTGGAATCATTTAGTTCTGCAGAAGATATCTCTATAGTAGGAGAATATGCTTATGTTGCTTATGGATCTTACGGTTTAGAAATTATTGACATCTCAGATAAAGCCAATCCTACTCTGGTATCACAGTTTAATGATGGAGGAACAACTTATGACATATATGTCGAAAATGATTATGCGTATGTACTTGATGCTGCCGAAGGATTAGAAATAATAGATATATCTAATAAAACAGATCCCCAAGAGGTAGGACAATTTGACAGAACAACAACAAATTCACCAAGGGATATTCATGTTGAAAACGGAATTGCGTATGTTGGTTTTAGTGATGATCTGAAAATACTAAATGTGTCCAATCCTAGTACTCCAGAGGAAATTGGAACATATCCGTTAACAGGAAATGGTTTTTATTCAGGAGTATTTTACACTAACAACTTTGTTTATTTGGCTAATCCTGATCATGGTTTAGAATGTATAAATGTTATAGACAAAGCAAATCCCATCAAAGAGGGCTCTTTTGATTGTGATACAAGCGAAGTTTATGATCTTCATGTTTTAGGAAACTATGCTTATATTGCTACTCAATCTAAAGGAATGAGAATTTTAGATATTTCCGACAAGTCATCCCCCATTAATATTTCTCAATACAATCCTGGATCATCAGCAAATGATGTATTTGTGAGTGGGAATATTGCTTATGTTGATTTTGGAGAAATTCAGATAGTTAATGTTTCTAATCCACTAATTCCAGTACAACTAGGGGTTTATAATGAGAATCCTAACGATATCTATGTGTCAGGAAATGTCATCTATGCTACTTTTGGCAGTGGAGGATTACACATTATTGATGTAACGGATCCTACAGTTCCAACAAAAATTGGAAACTATACCGATGGAGACAACGCTCAATGTGTTTTTGCTAATGGAAACTATGCATATGTTGGCTATGGTAGTGGTCAAGGGTTTAAAATTTTAGATATCTCTAATCCGAGTCTCCCTTATTTTGTTGGCGAGTACGGAGGAGGACCTCCTTTTTATAAATGGATAAATGATGTTCAAGTTATTGGTTCTATTGCTTATCTCGCAGTCGACATGTATGGTTTTGAAATTGTAAATATCACCGACCCCTCAAATCCTCAACTCATTGCGAGAGAAACACCCGATATAGGTGTTTTTGTTGAAGGATCATACGCATATCTCCTAACACATCATTCTGGTCTTGAAATGTGCGATATTTCTGATCTTTCAAATCCTATTATTGTGGGTGAATTCGATGATGGTGGATCTGGTTGGGGTGAAATTTTCTATGACAATAACTATATATATGTAGCAAATGTCAATGATGGTTTTGAAATTATTTTAATTAAACTAGATTCAACAGGTCCTACAATTTCCAATATCAAACATAATCCTGTATCACCAACTAGTGAAGACTCTATTAATGTGAGTGCAGAGGTAATTGATCCTTCTGGAGTTGTATCTGCTCATATTATTTTCAAAAACAATACAGACATATGGAACTCTCATAACATGACTTTTCTAGAGAACTCAACTTATTTCTATACTTTAGAACCTTTCCCAGTTGGAGAACAGATTACTTATTATATTAGCGCATTTGATAATTCATCAAATAAAAACTATGCTTTTAATGATAATGAAGGAAATTATTATTCTTTTAGTATTCAAGCTGTTATACATGAAATCGGAAAAATTGAATTGCTAATTGTATCGGCTACTCTAATTGTTACAATCTCTGGAGTTTTTTTCAAGAGAAAAAGAAAATTAGATAAATAATTTTTCTTTTTTTTTCTTTTTTTGACGCAAAGTTAAAATTATATAACAAAAGTTGTCTTCTTGTTAAAAATACCTTTGAAGGTTGTTTCATGAAAATTGAAGAATATGATATTGTTGTTGTCGGAGCTGGTTTAAGCGGTTTACGTGCAGCTCTTGAACTTTCTGAACACTGGAAGGTTGCTGTTGTCAGCAAGGTTCATCCAATTAGAAGCCATTCTGGTGCCGCTCAAGGAGGTATTAACGCTTCTTTGGGAAACACTGAAGATGGACAAGATGATTCTCCTGAAAAGCATGCTTATGATACGGTTTATGGTTCCGATTATTTAGCCGACCAAGATGCAGTTTTACTAATGTGCGAAGAAGCACCAAAAATTGTAGTTGAATTTGAGAGTATGGGGGCGCCATTTTCTAGGTTAGATTCTGGGCTTATTGCACAAAGGCCTTTTGGAGGAGCGGGGTTTCCAAGAACATGTTATGCTGCAGATAGAACGGGTCATGTTCTACTTCACACCCTCTACGAACAATGTGTTCATAAGAATGTCGAATTCTTTGATGAGTTTTTCCTAATAGATTTGATACAAGTTGATGATCAAATAACAGGCATATTGACTTTAGACATGACTTCCGGGGAATTAGTTGTTTTTAGATCAGGTTATGTCATTTTAGCTACTGGAGGATTTGGTAGAACCTACAAACGTTCTACTAATGCCATTATCAATACAGGTGATGGTGTAGGTGCGGCTTTTAGAGCAGGGGTTCCTATGCAAGATGTTGAATTTGTTCAATTCCATCCTACAACCCTATATGGAACTAACATTCTGATTACTGAAGGGGCAAGAGGTGAGGGTGGATTACTCTACAACAATCTTGGAGAAAGGTTCATGTTAGATGTTGCACCTGATGCTAAAGAATTAGCTCCCAGAGACATTGTTGCTAGAGCTATTGATACTGAAATCAGAGAGGGACGAGGATTTGAAGATGCTTATGTTCATTTAGATCTTACACACCTTGGTGAAGAAAGAATTAGAGAAAGATTACCGGGAATAAGAGAAATTTCTATTTGTTTTGCTGGTGTCGATCCTATCAATGAACCAATCCCTGTACAACCAGGACAACATTATTCAATGGGTGGAGTTGGCACAAAATTTGATGGGGATATATGTGAAACTATACTTTTTGGTCTCTACGTTGTTGGAGAAACAGCTTGTATATCCGTTCATGGAGCTAACCGATTAGGAGGAAATTCTTTGCTCGAAACAGCTGTTTTCGGTAGACATGTTGGGAGGTTGATGTTAGAGAAAGGCTTGCCTAATCTGCAGGAAGAAATTAGAGTAATGGCAGCTGAAGAAGAAGCTATCAAAGAAATTGAGGAACTTCTTGAGAAATGGGATAACAGCTTAGGTAAGAAACCTTTTGAGATTCAAGAGGCAATGGGAATAGCATTAGATACTAAAGTTGGCGTTTTTCGAACAGAAGATGAGCTTAAAGAAGCATATGAGGTGATTTGCAGATTGCAAACAGAGTTTAAAAACGTAAAAGTTTCCACTTCTAAGAGGAAGTTTAATTTTGGTTTAATCAGAACACTTGAACTTAGAAATATGCTTGATATCGCAGAAGTTACTGCTTTTTCAGCTTTGTGGAGAAAAGAGAGCAGAGGAGCGCACTCTCGAATAGATTTTCCAAACCGTAATGATGAAGAATTCCTTGTTCATTCTATGGTTACAAGAGATGAAGAAAGCAAATTGAAAATTGAAACTAAACCCGTGAAACTTGGTCAATTTGAGGTAAAGGAGCGTGTGTATTAATGGTAGAGATGCAGAAATTTCTAATATTTAGAAAGGATTCAGAAGATAAAGAAAGTAGATACGAAAGATTCGAAGTTCCAAAGAGAAAAGGTCTTACAATTCTAGAAGCACTCTTCTATATTCAAGATAACTATGATTCAACACTAGCTTTTAGATATTCTTGCAGAGGGGCGATTTGTGGCAGCTGTGGCATGACTATAGACAAAGTTCCAGAGCTTGCGTGTAGGACGCAGATATCCGCTGTTAAAACCAAAAAGAAACCAGTTAAGCTTCCAGAGTTTAATTTTGGTCAAATCTCTGATTGGGATCAGGAAAATGAGATACTTATTGAGCCATTACCTAATATGGAAGTCATTCAAGATTTAGTAGTTAATATGGAACCTTTCTGGAAGTTTTACAGAAAAGTTGAACCATATTTCAAAAGAGAGTGGAATGATGAAGCACCTGAATCGCACCAGGGTTCTGATGCAGCTAAATCAATAGAGCACTTAATTAATTGTATTGCTTGTGGTCTGTGTTGGGCATGTCCTGTTAATGCCAATAACAAAGAATATTTTGGTCCAGCTGCTCTGGCTAAAGCAGATCGTTTCGTTGCTGATAATCGATTATCAGAAGAACACAGACAAGAAATATTAGACAAAGTGTGGCAAGAAAATGCTGTTCCAGCATGTGAAAAATACTTTGTTTGTAACCAAGTTTGTCCAAAAGGAGTAAGACCTGGAACAGCTATTAATGACATTAGAGACAAGTGGTCAAAAAATGAATGACAAAACTAGATTGGAGAAAGGCATCCTAGGAGAGTTAGAGGTTCCTGCAAATGTTTATTGGGAAATCATATATTTTTTAATATATGAAATGCAATCTTCTCTCTTATTTTTAATTTCTTCTTTCATTATTGCCTCAACAAGTTTTGATTTTATAGTACCTATTTTTTCACCTTTAACGTTAAAAATCTTTCTTATTTCATGACCATTTAGTTCAGGTTCAAAGAATATCAAATCCTTTCTATCCCGCAACATAGCAATACGATTTAAGAGAGGATCAAGATCTAAATCCTCGGTTCTAGTAGATAATTCTGCTTTAGTCAGTAATATAATGTTATCAATCAAATCACTTTGTTCTCTTAACATCTTTCTAATTTCAAAGTCTTGTGGAGGATTTTCTATTATATCTATCAGAGAATTACGAAAACTAATGTAAGCTGTTATTTCTGTTCTTTCTCTGTTCGAAAATTTATACTTTTGAAGGATTTCATTTGCAATCTGAACTAGATCTCTGTCTTCCATTTCTGAAGATTTTTCAGATACAATTTCCACAAAAATCATAGCGATGAAGAGGTTAACATTTGTTGAACCTTTGATCTCTAGAAAATTTATTTTCTCTTCAATTTTCGTCCATGTATCTTTTGTAGTAAAAACTTGAGAGTTCAATTCAATGTTTTTTACTTCAGGAAACAAAACTTCCAGTATCTTTAAGTCCCTAATCAGTCTATAAGCTCTGCTTGGAGCATAACTGAAGGACAATTTTAGTTCTTGGAGGATTCTTTCTTTAGGAATGTCCAACAAATTTGGTGCATTTTTCCTTATTCCTTTATTAATCTCAGAACTAAGTGAAAAACCAAGCTTGCATGCAATTCTTATTGCTCTAAAAATTCTCAGATAGTCTTCATGGAAAACAATATCAGGTTCTCGAGTTGTTTGTATAAGTTGATTTTGTAAATCAGCTGTTCCATCAAAAAGATCAATATAGAAATCCTCAAACATTATTAGAGCATTTATAGTGAAATCTCTTCTCTGCAAATCTTCTACAATAGATGCTTTTTCTACTATAGGGATTCGGGAAGGATACTCGTACCTTTCTTTCCTAGTTGAGTTGAATTCAAATACTACTTCATCGGGAAATCTAACTTGTGTTGTGAGAGTTCTATTACTCATCTTGCCAATCTTTGCCCCCATTGTCTCCGCGATTTTTAGAGTTAATTTATGGAAATCACCTCTGAAAACTAGGAAATCAACATCTTCAGATTGTCTTTCAAGAAGTAAATCTCTTACAAAACCACCAACTATACCTATAGAACAGTTCAATTTTCCAGATATTTCTTGAATGTTTTCTATCTTTGATTTAATTTTTTGACTGATATTTGTTCTTACTTCTTGGTTTATATGGTGAGATTCGAAATTAATTCCTGACTCAATAAGTTCTTTCCTGCAAATTTCAAAATCAGTATCTTTCTTCATCTCAATCAGCAATTAATCAATACATCTATGGAATATAAGAATTGTTTTCCAATTGATTTCTATAGGTTTTTAAGACCGCAAGTATAAATTATTCTTGATAGAAGATTAAAGAGTAGGGGACTGAATGACATTTGAATCTTTCATATCAGGATTTGAAAATGTTCTATTTTATCTAGCTGTAGGTCTATTAATTGCAGGAGGAATCTTCGTTTTTCTATCATTTGTATTTAATTTTCAGAGCTTAATGCATGCTTTGGGAGCAGGGAATCATGATATCTCGGCAGATCATGACATCTCAGTAGACCACGATATATCCATTGATCATGATATATCTATGGACCATGATGTTTCAGTAGATCATGAGATCACATTAGACAAAGATTTTACTTTGGATCATGATGTAGATTCAGATCTCTCTGCAGTTCATGCTGATGGGATAAGGGATGTTACTCATTCATCTGCACCAATTTTTCTTATTTTATCTACTTATTCAGTAATGTTTGGAATACTAGGTTTATCAACATTGAAAATACCTTCTTCAAGTATAGGCTTGCGTATTTTCCGCATTGTAATAATTGTTATTTCCCCCTATCTACTTGCTTTAGTGATAACAAATGTTTGGAGAAGAATTTCAGCAACAACAGTTAAACCAATAGTCAGGGGAGTCCAACTAATTGGAAAAGTAGGAAAAGTTTTTGTTGCAGTTGATTCAAAAGGTGGAATGATTCACGTAGATTTAGGGGAAGGTTTGGGTGAACAAAAATTACCTGCTAAAAGTTTTGATTTCTATAAAAGATATGAGAGAGAAGAGACTGTAAGAATAGTAGCAGTAAAGAATGGTGTTTATTTGGTAGATAACAACTAAAATCCTCTCTTTTTTTGTTTTTGAGATAGTTATTTAGTGCAAAACTACAAAAATCTTCATTTAGATAGGTTAAAAAGCATCCATGTTAGTATTTTAAACACCTAAGAAATGAGGGTCAAAATACAATGATATGGTGGATATGGATACCAGTAGGGTTAGCAATAGTATTAGTATTATTCGTATTATTTTATGCATCTCGTTATAGGAAATTTACTTCAGATGTTTACATGATACATTTTCGAAATGGGAAAGTCATCAAAGCTGGAATTGGAGGGAAAGCTGTAACAATACCTTTGATAGATGAGGTTCGTGTGGTACCAGTTACGACACAATCAACCTTTTTAGAAGCTAAAGAAAAAGTATTGTCTAGAGAATTCCAAGAGATTTCAGTTACCGCCTTTGTCTTCTGGCGAGTAATTGATCCAGAGGTAGCTTTCTCAAGAACTTCTTGGGATAAAGCCTCTGATGCTTATATTGAAAACATCATTAAAAATGCAGCAGAAAGTATTATTCGAACAACATGTGCAAACATGGCTCTTGAAAAAATCATTCGAGACAGACAAGCAATTATTGAAGCAGTTACTAAGGAATTATATTCTTTAACCAAAGATTGGGGTATGCTTGTAGAAAGCTGTGAAATCAGGGATATTGAAATCATTGATCCAAGTCTTAAAGCAAACGTAAGTGCAATAATGAAGATTGAACAAGAAAAACTTGCTCGATTAAAAAACGCCGAAATGGAAGAAATTACTAAAATTAGAGATTTAGAAGTTAGTAGAAAAGTAGGTGTTGAACAGCAAGAAGTCGGTTTAGAAGTTGAATCTAAAGAAAAGGATAAGGAAATAGCAGTTCAAGAATTAGAAAGGAAACGTACAGAAATTGAAGCACTAACTTATCAAACAAAAATAGAAATTGAGGCCAAAGCTGAAGCTCAAAAAATCAAACAATTAGCTGAAGCTAAACAATTTGAAATGGAATCTAGAGCTAGGGGTGATGCTGCTGCTATTCGAGAAGCTAAAAAGGCTGAAGCAGAAGGTATTCTTAAGAGAATAGAAGCTCTAGCCAAAGCTGATGGTCGTTTATTCCAAGAAATGATAATAGAAAAACTGCCAGAAATTTATCAGAATTTGGAAATTGACAAAATGATAATAACAGGAAACAAGGAAGATGCTTTTTCTTCAATAGCCAATGCGATACTACCATTCTTACAAATTGTACCTGAATTAGCTAGAAAATCTGAACTTCCTATAGAGAAGAAAAAATAATGCTTCTCTTTTTTTTACGTTTTCCGCATTAATACAAAACTATTATCCAACCCGATATATTTTTCTCTTGATATCCCATGATGTTTTAGATTTGCCATATGGGAATCTTTTTCCAAGTTGAAGAAATAAGGTCCATAAATACTTAATATCCAATCTAAAGCAAAGGAAAGTTCAGGAATCATTTGGAAAGCGAAATATCCATCAGGGTTAAGTACTGCTTGTAGAGTTTGAATATATTCTTTCAAGTCATTCTGGAATATGAATTTTGATCCGAGATAGAGATCTATCGAATCCTTAATTTCAGAAAGTTGAAACTCTTCTCTCACAACAAATTTGACATTATAGATTTCATACAAATCTTGTAGTACATTGCATCTGTAAAGCGAATTAGCAGGTTCAACACTAAGAATGTTAACTTTTTCTCCGAAGAAATCTGCAAAATGTAACGAATTATAACCAGAACCATTTCCCCAAATAAAAACTTGTATTGTTTCCTTAATGTCAAATAAAGGCATTCTAAGCTTAAGACTTTTAAAAAATAAATCCCTTATTAAAAAGAAGAATTCTGTACTATGCAAGGAATCCAAAGTTTGTGTAAGATCCTTTTCAGTGAGTTTGCCTTGTTCACCTTTTAATATTGCTTTGTATTTTTGAATCGAATTATCAAAGAAACTAATGAATGGAGAAAGAAGTCCGTTATTTAGTGCCTTAATATCATCTTTAAAAGTTAATTCCAAATATTCTCTTCTTGGACTATCACCATAGAATTCACCTTGTTTAGTCAATAATTCTTGATTAGCTAGTAAATCAAAAATCTTAACAAATTCTTCATCTAAAGAATTGAAATTTAACATGTGAAAGATTTCTTCTGGCGATCTAGGACGATTCAAAATTTCATAAACACCTATATCCTTTAGCATATCAGAAGCTTTGAACGCTGACAATTTTAGCAGATTATTGAGGTTTTTAGATACTTCTTCTTCAGAAGATTCAAATGAAAGAGGGAATTTATTCATCTGGGTCACCAATCTAACAATTCGATTGTTTATACTACTAAAATGCAATAAGTATTTTAATTTCTATCGTTACTCTCACTCGATATATTTAGACTTCTAAAAATTATTTTCTTCTGTAAACGTCAACAAAACCTCTAGATTTTAAGAAAATGATAAATTCGACTACTGAAGATATAGGTACAGATAAATCTTGACTTATTGTATGAATTGAAGTATTTCCTTTAAGAAGAGATAGATTTTCCAAAAATAGTTGGAATTTCTGATTAAGTGTAATCGATCCTTTTTCTTGGAGATTTTTGGGTGTTTCAGACAATTCAGGATAATCATCTTCAGAATTTATAATTAAATCCATAATTTCTGTTACGATAAATTTCTTAGGTTGCTTTGAGATATTTTTATCTAGATATGAAATTGCTTCTAAAGTTGATTTTACTTTACTTTCTCCTGGAATATTTATGTAAGAGTTAAACAGAATTGTAAACCAATCATCCAGATAGGAGTAATTTATTTTGCTTTGAGGTTTTTTAGCTCCTACCATCAAGGCATCTTTCTTAAGATGTCTGTAAACGAGTAGTTCCAAACCTTTGTAGTAAAGACTTATTAAATCCCCTTCCCTGAGATCAGCTTCATTCTTTTGAATATCAATAAATTTGAAAAGATGTGCGAATTCGATTCTTTTACCATCTATCATCTTAGGGAAGAATCGTCCATCCATCGTTCCTTTATGATATGGAATAAACAAAAACCCATGGAAATTATTTAATTCATTCCCTGTGACTTCAGACTTATCGTTGATAACCAATCCTTTCATTGTGTTGCCATTCTTAGATAATGGGATTTTATAAGCAGCGGATTTTTCTGCATCTATTAGCTGGGTTAAAGCATCATCAAATAACTGTGGTCTTCCCTGAGTTCTTTCAGAAAGGGATCTTGCATATTTAGCCAGCTTATCTAGATTTGCTGATGGGACGCAAACAAATAACAAAACAACTATTTGTTCAACTTCTTCTTGTATAGAGATATAACGACCTATAACAACTCTTTCTTCAAGGCTTGTGATAACATCTGCATTAGTTCTAGCAAAACCTGTGTATATTTCAGCAAGTGAACTAACATCTTTTAATTTTTCACCGAAAATAGATCGGGACAATTCTTTGATATAACACACAGGACCAAAAATAATGTCAAACTGTATCATTGAAACAGTTTTAATTCCTAAATCTCGCAGAAAAGGTACATGAAAGGGAGATATTTTCAATTCCTGGTACTTATCTGCGCCGCTCATTTAATCACTTTCTATCTATAATTCTTTTGTTTAAAGAACCCTCTAATAACAGCTACCAAACCTATTTATCTTATAACTTTTCCATTTAATAAACTGATTGATAGTCCTATATGTGTCTATAGTATTTAGAAAGAGAATTGATAATTTTAAGTTTTACTCACTTAATCGTGTTCTTTCTTCTTCTAAAATGGGTAAAAGGTCATTTATGACCTCAAAAGTGCATTTTTCGAGGTATTTGCTAGATGTTTCCCAAAAACTATCAAAAAGTGATGATTGATACCCAAGAGATTCATAAGAAATAGCTTGAACTAGTAATTCAACCTTATCAATATATGAAACAAACATTGCTTCTTTCGATTCTTTATTTTGCAATTCAACGAATGATTCTTTCCACAGTTTTTTGACTTCTTCATTCAAAATTAAAGAGAGAAGTTCAGTACTTGCGGTTGTTAATAACTGGCTTTTGAACTGCTGGTATTTATCTTGACCAAGAAGAATTTCGATTTGTTTATCAAAATCTTGATACTGGCATTCAGGTAAATCATGAATTATAGCAATTCTCATTACAACTTCTGTATTAAGAGTTTCTTCAGGATAAAGAGCATTATGAAGATCACAAAGAAGTAATGATAGCATGGTGGTATTATAAGCATGGTCGGCGATGCTTTCGACATCTGAAAGAGAGATACCAACCCTAATCCACCCTTGTCTCGGCAATCTCTTCAGCTGAATAGCACTTTCTATGAATCCATATATCAATTGGTATAGCTCATCCAACGTATTCGTCTCTGTCAAGTCAGTCAGTAAAAAAAGTTGAATCAGAGTTATTAAAACAATCGATGAGGGTAATGGAAGTGTAAGAAAGAAAAGATTCTGTCTTACATGATTACATGAATTTTCTAAGAAAGTTCCATTGTCTCTCAGTATCTTCGTCAAGTGCAATTAATTCTTCGTTAGTGATACCTCTAAATCTACCTTGCAAGCTAGTCCAATCTGAAATGGGTTTTCTGTTCGCTTTGTCACCATATTTTTTCCCAGGACGACTGAGGACAGCTGTGTTGGTTTCACGATCCCACTCAAATAAAGGCCAAATACCTGTCTGAACGCCTAAACGAGAAATTTCGATAGAATGAGCAGAATCAGCACGCCAGTTAGGAGGACAACTTATATCAATTTGGATGAATTTGAAACCTTCCAAAGAAAGTGCTTTTTGGAATTTTTCTACAAAGTCTTCAAGAAATGCTGCACTAGCTGTTGCTACATAACGAGCATTATTCGCCATCATAATAAAGGGGACCATTTTTCTAGGAGTTGTATTTCCTTTAGGAGTTGTTGCTGTTCTTGCTCCAATCATGGTGTCTCCACTACGTTGACCACCTGTATTGCCATAGACATTGTTGGAATACATAACATGAAGAATGTTCTCTTGACGATCACAAGCACCAATCTCTGTTGCGATACCAATATCTGCAGCACTACCATCTCCTCCCCAGACTATAACTTTCAAGTCATCTTTTCCTTTCTTCTTCAGTGCTCTAGATATTCCTGAAGCAACTGCATCACTTGCAGCAAAAGCTGTGTTTATTGTAGGAACATTAAAAGCAACGCCCTTTCCTGATCCTTGATAAACACTAGCACAACTTGCTGGTACTACTAAAACTGCTTTATCAGCGACCGAACCTATTGCATGACGGAAAGCTAGTGCAGAACCGCATCCGGCACATGCAAAATGGCCTTTCAACAACGCATCTTTTGGCTTTATCATTAAATCTTTTTGAGTTACTGGCATTTTATCATCTCACTCCTTTAGCTCCTTTTTTACTAAATCCATAATTGCAGAATATGGAACATCTTCACCACCAAGACCCATAATCTTTCCAGAAACTGAAGTATCAACGTTGTGTCTTTTTAGAATTGCTTCAACTTCAATTCTTAGAGGTCCTTCATGACCAAAACTTACAGCACGATCAATAACCACAAGCTTATGATTCTTTTTAGCAAATTCAACTATATCTTCGACTGGAAATGGTCTAAAAGTTCTTACTCTTAACGCATTGACACTATGACCTTCTGCTTTCAATCTGTCAATAGCTTCATGAGCTTCATCACCTATAGTTCCTAATGTTACCAAAGTCAAGTCTGCTTCGTCATCTCCGTAAGGTTCAATTAATCCGTTTCCATATGAACGACCGAAGTATTCTTCAAATTCCTTATGAACATCAATAATTTTTTTCTTAGCTCTATCCATAGCTACCATTAAATCTCGTCTGTGTTTTGAATATTGATCAGGACCAGTCATTGAACCATAAGCCCAAGGATTTTCTACATCCAATTCAATTACTGGATCATCATAAGGACCTACAAATTCAAAAGCATCCTCTGGGTCTGGCAAATCTACTTGTCCTGTTGTATGACTGATTACAAAACCATCTAAGCATGGCATACTTGGGAGTGCTATATCTTTGCTTTCAGTAATCTTAAACGCTTGAAGAGTTGTATCAAAAACTTCTTGGTTATTTTTAGTATACATTTGTATCCAACCTGCATCTCTGAAAGCCATCGAATCTTGAAAATCTGGCCATATGTTCCATCCAGGAGCAAGACAACGGTTTACTACAGGCATAATAATTGGAAGACGACCATATCCTGTCCAAAAGACATTTTCAGCCATATATAATAATCCTTGAGATGAAGTTGCAGTGAATGTTCTCACACCACTCCAGGCAGCACCCATACATGCTGCAAGAGCAGAATGCTCACTTTCAACAATAATAAACTCAGCTTCAAGTTTGCCTTCATCTACGAATCTGCTGAGATTCTCAACAATTGTCGTCTGGGGCGTTATCGGATATGCAGCAATAACATCAGGTTTAGCAAATAAAGCTGCATAAGATGCCGCATCATTTCCTGTCATGGATTTTGTTTCTTGTTTAACTACCATCTCATTCACCTTGTGGAACCATTCTTATTGCACTTTTTGGACATTCTTGAGCGCAAATGCCGCATCCTTTACAATAATCGTAATCAAAACTTATAGGTTCATCTTTTTCTCTATCAGCTGGATAAATTGCATGATCTGGACAATATTTCCAACAGATATTACATTTAATACATAAATCTGGATCTAGTACAGGATAGAAAGTTCTCCATTCACCTGTTTTTCCAGCTACTCCTTCCATTGGGTACAATATTGGTTGACTTGGTCCCTCTGTCATGCTCTAACCACCTTTGTTTCTTCGTAAGCTCTTTTTGCAGCTTCAACATTCTTAGGAGCGCGCTTTTCGCCCCAATAATTTCTGATAGCTTTCTCTAGGTTTTCAAAACTTATTAATTCAGTTCCCTTAACAAAAGCTCCTAACATAGTCATATTCACTAGAGTAAATCCACTGAGAACTAAACCTAACTCTTGTGAAATACCTGTTGCGTCTACATAGGCTACTTTCCTTCCAGTTCCTTTCAATTCTTCAGGAACTTTTTTGGAGTTAATTACAATTACTCCATTCGGGTCTACCTTAGAAATATCTATTCGGTCAAGCAGTGAAATATCTAAAATCATGGCATGGTTTGGTTCATATACAGGACTATGTATTCTAATAGGGGCATTGCTGAATCTTATATAAGCTTCAACTGCTGCACCTCTTCGCTCTGAGCCATATTTTGGTATTGCTTGAGCATCTAGTCCTTCATACATTGCAGATTCAGCTAGAATCTTCGCACCTGTAATACCACCACTGCCGCCTCGACTGATTTGTATAACTTCTATCATTACTTCTAACCTTGTCAGCTCTGCTGTGAGGTTTGTTTCATTTATTATAATATTTTAGGTATTACATTAAAGGTTGTATAAAAATTTCGTAATTCACTCTTAACCAATTTTAAGGGCGTTTAAGAGTGAATTAAGTCCTGCATATTTCTTAAAATGAATACCTTTCCCACACATCAATCTTATTGAATCAGATTCAATTTCTGTAAATGGGCCTACTCTTGTAATTACCTCAACATTTGCATCATGTCTTCGTTTCAAACCAGACAAACCTAGCATCACATTTGGCCCTTTAAACTCAATAACATCAAGTCCAGCAAATCCTGCTATCTCTTGAGGAGTAGCTATGCTTAATTTGGTTATGGTCTCCTGTGTTGCATATTTTCTAAGTAAAAGCGCATTAACTTTGAGTTCAGCGGCATTAGCAAAAGTAGTTTTGAGAAGATCTACAATGAACTTATGCTTTTTAGTTTTTTCACATGCAGGACAAATAGCTATACCTAACTCTGGTAAAATTGAGAGAAACATAAGCGAATCCAAAGGTAACTTCATTAAATCATTTTGATCTTGAAGTTCTTTGAAACCAAACATATATACAAAGTGCAATGGTGATGAATTCAATTTGGAAATGTAACTATTACTGAATTTCAAACCACTCTCTTCTTTCAATTTTTTGGACTTGTTGATTAATTCATTTTTTAGCTTAGTTGAAGTATTGTACTTTGTGACAGGGGTAAATAAATAAACACGTTGAAATTCTTCAAAAAACTGATTTTCTATTGCTTTAGACCAGAAATTTCGAATTTTTGTACTGGTTATTTTTTTCTCGTTGATTTCCTTGAATAGAAGCTTCTGAAGATCATCTTTTGGTTTCTTTTTTACTGTTTTACTAGTAGTAGATAAGACAGAAATTATTTCATCTGTTGAGATATACTTGAATATGGTTTCTTTCGTCATATCTACCACTCTTGAATAGCACTTGTATTTGACAGTCTATCTTGATGTTCTACGATTAACTGATTATTTAACTTTTTCATCGTTTCTGGCGTGAGAAAACGAGATGAACTCAAAAACAAAGATAAGTGAATTAAAATGTGTCCATCAAATCAGAAAACCACATTTGTTTTCAGAAGGATGAGCTGGATTTCAAAAGCTGTTATTAATGCACAAATAAAAACTATTAGAACAACCATTTTCCAATTCTTCCTCTGTGACATTTCAACATACAATATAAACCAAATAATGCTTGCAACTGTCAATATAGAAAATACTACTACCATAAAGGTTAGCCAACCACCGGTTAAGAGCCCATTATATGCTGTGTATGCCATTCTTAATCCCTTTTTAATCTTCTGTGCGTGATTTTTTTAAACGTTTAAAAATCTTTGCCATGCAGACAGCTTGAACAGTTCATGAAATGAAATTCATCCGGGAATAAAGAAATCCCCAGCTATTTTTCCTTTAATGTTTTGCTTCTTGAGGTACATAGGAATTATTTTCTTAATACTCTCGACATCAAAACCAATTTCATCTGCAAGATCAACTATGTTGAATTTTTCTCCAGAACTAATAGCATGCTCAATCTTATATTTGGGAGTTTCCTCTTCTTTGAACTCACCTTTGGTTTTTGCCTTAGCTCCAGTTCGGTTTTTACCGCATTTTGGGCAATCCCAGGTTGCCATTCTAGTAATAGTAACGTTGCCTTGTTTATCAGGCATTGGACTTACGATATTCCATTCTTTTTTTGTTGGAACATCTGTCGGAAGCCATTCTTCTCCACAATTTTTGCATTTTATCAGTTTCTTCTTTGCCATAAATCTCAAATATCGTTCAGTTCACTTGAATAAAATCTTTTCTATGAGTTATTATTCCAATAACTATATCTTAGCTTGAAAGCTAGTTTTATAAGAGGCCATGTTAAGAAAAAGTTGACTAGAAAAGTGATTTTCATGAAGCAGTGTTTAGCTTGCTGGGAAGACATTGAAGAACAAGACCGAATTTGCCTGCATTGTGGGTCAAATCAAGATGAGATAAAGGATTATTTAGCTCTTGTACTTCTTAAGCAAAGAAAAAAGAAAATCACCATTCCAGAACAAACTTCTGCTTTAGATTATGTTATTGATGTAGATCCTAAAACAGCTGAAGACATTACTTTTGCTAAACCTGCATCTGAAACAGGAGATCATCAAGCTAGAACCCCACCAGGAGCAACATACCAACCTGCAAAACCCTCATGGCTAGGAAGTCCAACAGCTCCCAAAGCTTCACAACAAATTCCTCAAGAAGTTAGCCAAGATTCAAAATCAATCCCTACTCAAATAAGTAAGAAATCAATTGAATGTCCAAACTGTTCTAAAGAGGTTTCATTCTTGAAATATTGTAAAAACTGTGGTTATCAATTGCATAAAGAATGTCCCCATTGCCAAAAAGTTAACTCTGTCATCTCCAAGTTCTGCACCAAATGTGGAAAATCAATCAAACCTTTGGTTGAGAAATGAATTAGGAATAAGTGAATTAAGATGAAACTCCCAAAGCCTTATGTTGCTATTCTTTTTAGTTGGAACAAAGAAAAACGTTCTACAGACATAATTTATTTTAGTCTTGGTTCGAGTAAGGAGAGGCGATCTTTGACTCATACTAGATTGCAATTTGTGTATGAAAGGAATCATTTGAGGGTTTACAAATATCTCAAAGTTGGACGAAGTTCTAACATTTACATTCGCCCCCGCTTTGCTACAGAAAATTTGAGAGATGCCCAATATCTCCTTATTCCCGATACAGATCTCCCTTGGGATAATGCAGGATTACTAGAATATTGTCGTACTTTCAAGATATCAAAACCAAAACTTGCTCCCCTTTGTTCATTTTGTTTATCTAGAAGAATCAAGTGGACTGCTTTAGATAACGATTCTATTAAATTTAAAGGGAAACGTATCTGTGATTACTGTAGTAAAAATCTACTAACAAGTGAACTACAACGAAGCAATTTAGTTGTAACAGGAGGACTTACAAAATTCTTCCAACAACAAGCTCAAAGAGAAGGTAAACTGGATGATGTTCTAGAGAATATTTCCTTTGGTGCAGACCAGGATCCTATAAACAGACCAGACTCAACACTTTTTGATATTATTCCAGCCAAGAAAATTGAAAATAAAATGAAGGTAAATCAAGTTGACCGATTATCTTCTCAATTCAAAAAAGTGCTCATAAGTGATGGAATTCAGACTCTTCTTCCAATTCAAAAATTGGCTCTAGAAAAAGGACTTCTAAGAAATAAGGACCTTCTTGTATTAGCGGGTACTACCTCAGGTAAAACTCTTGTAGGTGAGTTAGCAGGCATAAACTCAGCTTTGAAAGGTAAAAAATTCATATATCTATCTCCTCTAGTAGCTCTTACCAATCAGAAATATGAGCAGTTCAAAAAACGGTATAAAGCATTGGAACTAAAAACTACTATAAGAGTAGGAATGAGTAGAATTCAAGTTGAAGGCGAACATAAACCTATAATCGATGAAAATTTTAGGACAGCAAATATCATTGTTGCAACCTATGAAGCATTTGATTTTCTTCTAAGAGATGGTAAAAACAAAGAAATTGGGGATATAGGTGTCATTGTCATTGATGAAGTACAGATGCTCGTTGCTAAAGAAAGAGGTTTTAGATTAAATGGTTTAATTTCTCGATTAAAAGCTCTATTTCCCAAAGCTCAAATTATCTATCTCTCCGCAACCATTGGAAATCCAAAGGTTTTAGGAGAAGATCTCAATGCCGAAGTAGTAGAGTATATGGGTAGACCTATACCTTTGGAAAGACATTCAGTTCTAACGGAAAACGAACATGAACGATTCGAACATCTATTCAAAATCTGTCAACATGAAGAAAAAATTAGGTCAAAAACAGGATATAAAGGTCAAACATTAGTCTTTACTAATTCAAGAAGAAACTGTGAGAATGTTGCAAAAAAACTTAAGAAAAGAGGTTTAACAGCTGCTTTTTACCATGCCGGTTTAACTTATCGTCAAAGGAAAATTGTTGAGAAAGGTTTCGAAAAAGGAAGATACTCCGTAGTTGTAACAACAATAGCTTTAGGTGCAGGAGTAGATTTTCCAGCATCCACAGTTATTTTCGAAAACCTTGCAATGGGTATTGAATGGTTATCTGTTGCAGAATTTCATCAAATGTTAGGAAGAGCAGGAAGATATGGTTATCACGATAAAGGAAAGGTCTATCTTTTAATTGAGCCTGGGAGAAAAATATTTGCAGGTCAAAAAGAAACTGAAGAGCAAGTAGCTTTTGATTTGTTAACCAAACCTATAGAAGATGTTGATCCTATTCTAGATACAATTGAAGAAGAGGAGGAAATTTTAGCAACTATAGTTGCTTTCCAAAATGTCAGTATTTCAGATGATAAGATGATTTTTGCAAATATTATAGGGAGATCGAGTTCCCTTCCTGATAATATGAGAGCATTACGCAAGATGAAAATGATTGATGTTGAAAATATGATAATCATTCCTACAAATTTAGGAAAAGCTGTTTCTTTATCATTTTTATCCCCTGCATATGCTCTCCGTTTAGTACAAGAAATTGAAAGGAAAAAATCCAAAGGCTTTGAGGAAGATTTTGCTTTAACTTTAGCCATCAAAATACAACCTTTCAGATCCGCTCATTTAGTTCCGAGAGTGCATGGGGATATAGAAAGAACTCTAAAAACAAATATTTCAACAAATATATTCTCAGGAGCAATTCTTGACCTTTATTCAGGGCATGGTTGGGGAAGAAGGAGTCCAACAAAACTGATTATTGACACATTTGCAATTTGGACTAAAGAATTCTTTACTTGTAAATGCGCAGATAGACCTTTTTGTGATTGTGGAGAAGTTAACCTTTCGAAAAAACTAGTGGAACTAAGGAAATTGAGCTATTCCCCCATCCGTATATCTAGTGAATTTCGTAAGAACTATAATATTCAGCTCTATCCCGGTGATTTGTATTCATGGTTAGATGCATTGGTGCATAACTTGAATGCAATTGAGCGCTTAGCAAAGGTTTTAGATAAGACACAGTTACAGAAAAGTGCTAAAAACTATACAAAAGAAATCGAAAAACCACAAACAAAATAAATTCTGTCTATGCGTCAAATTTATCAATATATATACTTTTTATTCATATCGAAGGGTTAGTGCAGTGTATGTATAAGTTAGATAAAGAAATGTCTCTCTCTCCTGAAGACTTAAGTATGGTCATAGCTTGTTTGGTAGTTCTTATATTAGCTTTTACTGATATAAAATCTGATGATACTATAGCTTTCGCTTCCTTTCCAGCTATTGGAATATTGCTGGTAAGTTGGGGAATTGTCAGATTTAGACGAAGACCTTTGCCAAAGCAAGTTCATTATAAAAGAATGATATATTTATCATCTATCAAAGTGTTAAGAAACTACCATCTTATACAAATAATTTTAGGATATTTATTCATATTATTTAGATATCCTGCTTATCAGGACAATGATTTCTTGATAGCACTAATCTTTAATTTTGTAGCTCTATTTTTCATATCAATTCTGGAGTTTGCAGGACACGTACTAGTGGCAGATAATTTTGAAGTTTTAGTCAAATTAGATGATGAAGACGATAAATTATTTCTTAAGAAGAGATTCAAGTTGCTCTTTGGAACTAGGTTTTACTTTATCATATCAATATTCACATTAATCAGTTTAGGGATGACTTATTTCCCTATAGTATCAATATTCACATCACAAGATATTGTTCTAATCATTATGCAATTTGTGACTCTTCCTCTGGCAATAAGCTTGTATTTGTTCATTTATTACAAAACCATGTCATTTGATAGAATAAAGGATCCAAGTTTATTGTTGAAAGCAATAGATTATTATGAATCAGCAGATCTTATTGAAGAAAGCTTCAAGCTTATTAAAGATCACTTAGAAGTAGATCCAAATAATATTGTTTTGGTGTCTAGATTAGCTTTAATGCACACCAAGGAAGGCAATTATGATAAGACATTGGAATATGCAGGTAAAGTGTTAGCTGAAATTGGTGAAGATTATCATGACAGACCTCATATGACTTCTCGAGCTCATTTACTTAGAGCTATAAGCTTGAATGCAAAAGAAAGATATCAGGAAGCATATGATGAGGTCATACAGACTTTGAAAATTACTCCTGAGAACAACTCTGCAAGAAAATTAAGACGAGACCTTAGGCGAAAACTCAAATCTATTGAGTAGAGAACGGCAGTTTTCTCATTTCTACTACCGCAATGTGTTTATATGTTTTTCATTAGATAAGACTAGATGAGACTTTGTTCGATAGATTATTCGCTCAATGAAGAAATCAACCCTAAAGTCATTACTAATTCCATTAATCCTGAGATAGCTAATGTAAAGTTTAACATTATTAAAAGAAGGAGTCATGGATTAGATTGGAAAACTCTCGAGAAATCTCACATCCTTTTCATAAGTCTTCCCCGAAAAAAACTAACTCAAGAGCAATACATCGAATTGATTTCCTATATTGACATTGGGGGTTGTTTGATTTTAACATTACCTTCTCCACCTTGGACAGAGTTAGGAAGATTTTTTGAGGAATTCAGAAAAGAGATAGGGATATCTTTTCAATCAAAATTTGTATATGGATTGCCAAAAATACCAATGAATGTTCGGTTATTAGGATCAGATTTAACCATAACAAAAGCTCATGTTATTAATTCAAATATGAATGAAAATTTTATGAAAGAGAGTGGAATAAAGCGATTTATCCCTCTTGCTCTAATGGATGATCAACCTATAGTTTTAGCCGCTTTCAAGAGAAGAGGAAGATTCATTGTTTTCAGTTCTCCTGAAATATTCAACAAACAAAATTCAGATTTCTTGAGCAGATTAATTCTTTTATCAGGAAGCAAAAAGGATTTCATGTTATCAAAAACTGTACAAAAGGACCAGATCGGAGATTCAAATTTTTTTCTGCTACTACAACATGCTTGTTTGGATAGTTATTTATTGTCCCTCTACCATTATGATTTTGTTTTCCATCAAGAAACAATCAATCTAGCAATTGAAACTAACTTACCTAAAAGAATCCATTCAATAATAGCTAGACAGAAAGTATTGAGTGAAAGACCTAATATTGAAGAGATAATTGAAACTATTGAATATTTCAGAAGTGGAAGTTGAAGCAAGTGCTAATCAAACGAATCTTAATCATTACAGAACATGGTGTTCCTATCTTTGATTATGAAGAGTATGGAAGAGATGATGAAGTCTTAGTTTCAGGATTATTGACAGCAATCCTAAGATTCGTTGAGGAAACTGAAAAGGAAAAACTTTCAAGGCTTCTTCTCGAGGAAAGTCAGTTTCTTGTTATTTCCAAAGAATCTCTTATTTTCATTTTCCAGATTTCAGATGAGATGCCTAGTGATTATGCAGAATATGTAAGTAATTGTATGTTTGAAAAATTTGTGAAGGAGTATGGTGAGCAGATTAATTCTTTTAATGGAAACGTAAGCGTTTTTCGTGAATTTCAAGATAGATGTAAGGAAATCCTCCTTGAATGTGGTGCAGATGTGGCTGATGTCTTAATTCATGATCAAGAAGGTCGAAATCTTCGAGCTTGGTGTTTATTATCACTTGATTATGAACCACTTATTGTAAGAGCAAGTGCTCCAAACTATAATATTGATAGTTTTACCATTTTTCAGGTATTAGGTAAAAGTGTGAAGAAGGTTACTTCTAAGTTAGCTAACTACTCTAAAGGAACTTGCTTCCACGTTACGCATAATGGAAATGTTATTCAAACAATTATTCTACCTCACGCTATTATAATAACCGAATCATATGTAGAAGAGCTAAAAGCAAAAGGAATAAAACAATTTAAAACAAAAACAGCTCAGCAGTTGATTAAAATATTTACTAAAACATACACCCCAGATTCTATAGATGTTTATAGTAAAAACTTGGTTTCAACCACAACACAAAAAGAAATCCATGAAGATCAAAAGTTTATACTAGATCTGTTCAAAGCAGCAGAAAAAGGATTTCAATACTTATTTGATTCCCCAACACATTTACAGATTCTAAACTATGATGAGAAAAGCTATATCTATGTTAAATTAATTAATCGAACAATTATCATGGAATTTAACAGAACAGTTTCTGTGTCAACAATTATAGAACATACGAAGAAAGTGTTCGAAGAAGCGATAATTGTTAAGGACGATATCCCTGCAGCAGTGCTAGAAAGACAGTAGTGGCAGTAATGTCAGCTGTAGTTCCTGGATTTATTTGGGAATCTTGTGACGTTCTAAGATAGGCATCTAACTCTTTTATTTTTGTTTGGCCATCATCAGTAAATATTCCACCAGCTTGAACAACTTCCTTTGCTTCTTTATTAACATATGAAGCAATTTCATTACCAAATCTTTTAGCTATATGAGTATCTTTCTTTTCTGAAAGCAATGTAATATAAGTTTGAGTAATTGATTTTCTGAAATTCTGATTCTCTTCAAATGCTCTCAAAAACGTAGTATAACCATATTTTAGTGTGATCTGGTATTTATGTGATAATTCGTGAAAGATGAGATCTCTACCCTTATAGAATTTTGTGTATTCGTAAAGATTTGTTCTTTCATGTTTATAGATTTCCAAAAATGAATTGAAATCATCTTCCTCCTTATCAGATGGGAGCAAATTATCTGAAACAGATTTATTTAAAGCTTCTGTGAGATAGATGCAATCTTCTGTAGTGGAATTTTTGAGAAACTGTTCCGATATATAGACTACGTTGTCTAGATTTAATCGAGTATTGGTCTTCATACCTTCATTAGCAAAACTATGAGCTGCTCCAAGCGTAAGTGGTGCAAACATTATCAAAGTCCCTAGTATAGTATTTCCTGGACTCTTGTACCATGTTAGTGCTCTGTCTAGAGCTCTTTCAATGAAAAAACCAATTTCCGCATCCTCATACCACAAATGATTTTCAGCAACAAGAATTCCTCTCTTTGAAAGTCCAAAAATTGGAGCATAAAGATTACTACCTCCCACTAAGAAGTGCTCAGTTTTAGTATCTTTAAATTCATTTCTAAAGGAAGCACCTCCAGGCTTTGAATCTGTTGCATATAAGAGGTTATGTGAAAGAACAGCACATTGAGAGACATATAATTGTACATCAAGTACCTTACCTTTAACATCATTAGATATTTTTGAGAAAGGCATTCAAAAAAAGTAAATTGTATTCTATTTTGAATGCATCGGTAATTGAGAAACTAATAGATTGCGGGTTGTTGAAAAGATATCTTATGTATCATATCGGACTAACGTTAAGTTTAATTATGTTCGTGTGCTACTAATTATTGTAATGTTTCCAAAAGGGAAAGATTCGATTTTTGTTTGTAAATTTTCAATAGACATAGTATTATCTTTTCATGGTATAGGTGATTAAAAGTGAATAAAAATCTAAGAAAAAGTGATACACTTGCACACACAACAGGTTCTTTTATTGGCATTTTAAAGGATGTAAACAATGTTTGGGATGAAAAAACCCAGAAAATAATTTCCTTAAGCCCTGATGTGTTTAGAGATGTTAAAGAGGTCATTTCTTCAAAAGGCAAGATCGTTACAAAAAAGGAAAAAATAATTGCAAACCTTACAACATTATGTAATCTTTACAATGAGATGGAGCAAGTCAGTGCAGAACGAGTTGATCTAATGATTGAGATGGAAGGCTTAGACTTTCCCATTAAAACGCCCAAAAAATTGCTCGATTTATGCAAAAGGGATGTAGAAACGAATAAATTGTTGAAAACCATTGCTCATAACATCAGTAAGACAATGAATTTCATAGAACAAAATATAACATATGTTGAATTATTAGAAACCTCATTAAAATCATTTGAATCTGCTTTTACAGAATATAATGAAGTCATAGATATCAGTAGATTTCTAACTGCAAATCTAGAGAAAGAATTAGAAAAAGAGTTCAAAAAAGCACGCAAATATGGAGACATTGTCTAATTTTCTCTTTTATTTTCTAATATTTGAAAAAAGTTATTAGAAGATACTGTTTATTTGATTCAATGAATAATAATTCTGAAAAAGTTTTTACTATCAAAATGACTAGAGCTTTAGAAGACAATGTCTTTTTTACAGGAGTAACAATTTATGAGATGATGGAAACCGCTGGACAAGTAATAGCTGAAGAAATCGAAAATTATTTTAATTCAAAATATCTGAAGGATATTGTCTTTCTGGTTGGATTTGGAAATAATGGAGGCGACGGATTAGTTGCTGCTAGATATCTTCTAGAAAAAGAATACAGCTGTAAGATAGTTGTGGTAGGGGATAAGACCAAATTCAACTCTTTGGCATCACAAGAAAATTACAATAAACTGAAAGCTGTTTTACCAATAGAAAACTGGTATCAGATAAGAGAAATATCTGATATTGAACGAATATTTGTGGAGATTGGAAAAGAAAACCTTCTCATAGACTGCATCTTTGGAATTGGAATCCAAGGAAGTTTGAGAGAGCCTTATTATTCTTTGATTGATTTCATTAATCAAGAATACAAGGGAGGCATAATTTCCGTAGATCTACCATCTGGGTATGATTCTGAAGTAGATAATGAGATGTTCATCAGAAATCCCAAAAAAATAATATGCATTGGAAGAAACAAAATTGTAGCAAAGATTTTCTCTGAAACCGAAACTGTAGTCAGAAATATAGGAATCCCATTAAAAGCTGAGAAATACATTGGTTTCGGAGATTTGAAATGGTATTACCCTAGAAGAAAATCAAACAGCCATAAGCGTCAAAACGGTGTGATTACAATCATTGCAGGTTCGATGGACTATATTGGTGCTCCAGCTTTAGCTGGAATGGGAGCTTTTAGGACAGGTGCGGATCTTATCTTTATTCTTACTCCTTCTGATATTAGGAATACAGTAGCATCTTACAGACCAGATTTTATTACTATTCCAGCTAGTCAAAAAGAGATAGAACCGTCAGATATAGAAGACCTTTTCTCACATCCAAGGATTGAAGGTTCCAGTTTTATTATAGGACCTGGAATGATGAATTCACAAACTACGAGAAACACTCTACTTAAATTCTTGGAGAATGAAGAAAAGCGACAGGTTGTGATTGATGCAAGTGCTCTAAGTATGATGGATGAAGAACATCTCAAACTGCTTAAGAATCATAATGTTGTTTTAACACCACATAAAGGAGAGTTTAGGAGTATTTTTGGCATAAATTTGACAGGAGATTTAGAATCCAATTCAAAGATTGTTACTGAAACAGCTCAGAAATGGAATACCACAATTCTACTGAAAGGAGAAATTGATATAATCTCAAATGGTAAAATAACCAAATTTAATGAAACAGGTCATCCTGGAATGAGCGTAGGAGGAACTGGAGATGTTCTAACAGGAATAGTTGCAGCGTTATTATCAGTAACTGAAGATCCTTTTCTTTCTTCATGCTTAGGTGTTTTTATCTCAGGTGCGGCTGGAGAACTAGCGGCTAGAAGTTTCGGTGATGGTCTCATAGCATCAGATATACCTAATTTCATATATCCTATTATAGAAAAGGCATTAAATTTTAGAGCTAAAGAAATTTGAATATTTAGGGACTTGGTGATAAAGAGACTACAATTGTTCCAATTCCCAAATGAGTAGCAAGTGCAGGTGTTAAATAATTAATAATCTTTTCACCTAAAGGTATCTTAGTTTCGAGTTCTTTCATAATCTTGGCTGCTGCTTCCTCATCATCACCATGAGTTATCATTAGATCATATTGTTTGTTCTTCTTTATTCTACTTAGAACTTCTTTAATAACTCTATTTTGAGCCTTTTCTTTTCCTGCGGCTTTGTCTACTGGTACCAAAACTCCATCTTTAAGCTCAATAATTGGTTTTGCTTTAAGCAGATTCCCAACGAAAAATCTAAGATTAGATATTCTTCCTGATTTCTTAAGATTATCTAGATTCTCTACATATCCAACAAGAAGAGATTCGTCTCGTATCTCTTCTGCTCTCTTAACTATCTCTTCTTCAGGAACCCCCCTTCTCGCCAGTTTAGCAATTGCTAAAGAGACAAATGCTAAAACACCAGAACCAAATTTTGAATCTATTAAATAAATTTTTTTATCTTTGATTCTTTTTGTAACAATTCTTGCTGATTGAAATGTTGCTGATAATTTAGATGATAAAGTTGTTATAAATATGGAGGAGTAACTTTTCATTGCTTCTGAGATTTTGTCAAGAAAATCTTTAGGACTTGGAGCTGAAGTTGTTGGTAATTCTTTGAATTCTCTAAGCATTTTATAGTAATCTTCAACTTTGAGATCAATTCCATCTGCATACATTTTATCTTCATAATGAATATAAACCGGCACTATATCGATATCATACTTCTCAGCTAATTCCTGAGGAAGATCAGAGGTACTATCAACGATTACTTTCACTTTCTTAATTTCCATACTAATCATCTTCAAATTTTACTTTCTGTTAATTGGTACAATTGATGATAAATAATCTAAATGGTTGAGAACAATCATCTATGAACTATATAAATTATTTCACTAAACATTCTCTGATAAAAGAATATATGAAGAAAAACAAACAACTATTTTCGAATTTTTCTTGTTTTTCGAACTGCTCTTTCTTCTTCTTTTGCTTTCTTTTTAGCTCTTTTTTCTTCTGCAGTTCTAGCTCTCTCTCTTCGTTTTTCTCGTTCTTTCATTTGTTTATCTTTCTCTTTCTCTTGCTTTTGTTTCTCTTTGTCAGAGAGTTTCTTAACTTCCTTCTTTACAACAGTTGGAATAGGTAAATCCTTTGTTTGAGCAGTAACTTTAGCAAAATACTTGAGAACTGTCATAGCAAATTTTGTGAGTACTAGGAGATCTGCAGGTTTTTTAGTCATGTTGAATTTTAGCTCGAAATGAGGTTCATCAGTTCGAACAGAAATCCACTGAATTTCCTTTGGATATTCTCCAAGAGCTTTCAGGAAAGTTTTGCTCCTTATCAATTGATTAATGGCTCTTACTCTATTGGACTTTATCAAGAATGAGTCATTAACTTTTTGTTCAGGAGAAGCTATATCGTCAATTTCTACAAGATAATCAAAATCCTTTCGAATAGCTGATTTCATCTTATAAGGTATCACTTCGAATAATACTCTAGGTTTATCTGGAAAATTCGCTGCTAAACCGAATGAATCTTTATTTCTAAAGAACAATCCATCTACTAGCATGGTTGGAAAAGAGGTTCTTGGTAATAAAATAATCCAAGCAGAAGTACTCGTTACAGCATACTCTTCACCCATTTGGCACCTAATTTCTATTTGACGATCATTAGGGTCTTTTCTAGAATAATTCATAATATACGGATCTATTGCTGTAAGAACTTCATCTATATAGAACTCTTTCTTCTTCTTATTGGCAAATTTACCCCAAACATAAAAACCAAGATATAATCCAATAAATATAAGTACGGGAAGAAGCATTACTAGAATTGATCCAAAGTCGAATAAATCTGAATTAGTCATGATAATTACCGGTATTATTCTAACCCTTCAGAGAAGAACACCTATTTTAATTCTTGGTTTTGTTATATCTTCATCTTGTCGCTTTTTCTTCTGATAATGTCACGTCCCAAATCGATAAAAGCTTCATTAACATTTGTTCCTACAAGAGCACAAGTTGAATAGAAATCAGTTAATTCAATGTGAGGATATTTATCTTTGAAATTATCTACAAAAGTCTTCGCTTGCTCGTTCCAAAAGTTATTTTGAGCTTCTTCCATCAAATCGTCTTTGTTACCTAATACTAATATTGGAATTTTTTCCTTGATAGATGAATTAAGTTCTTTTAACCATTTCTCCAGATTAGCAAACGTTTCAGGGCGACTCTTGTCAAAAACTAGTAAGCCCCCTTCAGAACCAAGATATTGTTTCTCTCTAAGTCTAGCAAATTCTTCCTGACCACCAAGATCCCAGATTTGAAACATTATCTCTATATCCTCGTCTATATGTTTGTGAGAGGCTAAATCCACTCCAAGAGTGCTCATATATGCTTCTTCAAGATGAAGTCCCATAAAACTCCTTTTTAAAGTGGTTTTTCCAGTAGCATAATCTCCTAGAAGTACAATTTTGACAGTTCCGTAAACAGACATGACAGTTCTATTCCTAAATTGTATATTTATTAGGTTTTCTAATATTCCTTCTGTTTCACAAATGATGAGGTTAGATGAAAAGTTTAACAATATGTAATAAAATAACAAAGTTGTATGCCTTTCACAGTAGTTTGCGGTGGTTTTTGGGGAGATGAAGGAAAAGGAAAACTCCTCTCCTATCTGGCCTTGAAAGATGATCTTGAAAGCGTTGTTCGTGCTGGTGTTGGAACAAATGCTGGTCATACAATCGAATTTGAGAATCGTGAATATAAACTTCGAATGGTTCCTTCTGGTTTTGTTAACCCTAAGGTAAGAATGCTCATTGGAGCTGGAGTGTTGGTAGATCCAAAGGTCTTGTTTAAAGAACTCAAGGAAACTAAGACTGAGGATAGAATGGGCGTTGATTATCAATGTGGTATAATTGAGCAAAAACACATAGAAATTGATTCTACTAATGCTCATCTAAAAGAAAAAATAGGCTCTACAGGCAGCGGAACAGGTCCTGCTAACATGGACCGAGCTATGCGTTCTCTCAAACTAGCACGAGACATCCCCGAGTTACAACCGTATCTAACCGATGTCAGTGTTGAAATAAATGATTCTTTAGATGAAGGAAAAAATGTTATGGCGGAGGGAAGCCAAGCTATTCTACTCTCATTATTCCATGGCTCATATCCCTATGTTACTTCAAAAGATACTTCTGCAGCCGCAATTTGCTCCGATGTTGGAGTAGGTCCTACAAGAGTTGATGAAGTGATAGTTGTTATGAAAGCATTCCTTACTAGAGTTGGTGCTGGTGATTTGCCTGGTGAATTATCTGAAGAAGAAACTGTGAAACGTGGATGGACTGAATACGGAGCTGTTACTGGGAGATTAAGAAGAGCTGCTCCATTCAATTACGCTTTGGCTAAGAAATCAGTTAGACTAAATGGTGCTACTCAAATTGCTCTAACTAAACTTGACATTGTCTTTCCCGAGATAAAAAAATCAAATGATATTGGTCAGATTAAAGGGGATGTTGCTGAATTCGTTGATAAAATAGAAGAAGCTACCAAAATCAAAGTAGCTATAATTGGTACTGGCCCTTCAGCTGAGGACATTATAGATTTAAGAAATTCCATCTAACTGAACTGCATAATGTTTATATTAGATGAAATCTGTTTTAAATCGAATAAGAGAATGACTAAAATTCCCTCCAAATTACACCCAGATTATCAAGATGAATTTTTCCTAAATCTGGATAAAATATTAGTACCAATTGGAGGAAAACCGTTCGAATGTACAGGTTTAGAATTAGCTTTTTACATATCTCATGAATATGGAGCAAAATTAGACTTACTCCATATTGGAACTGATCCTGGTAGTAATATTGATGGTTATCTCAAAAAACTTCATAAGTTTGAAGTTGAACATGATCTGATTACAATAAAGAAACCTCATGTTCCCAAAGCTATTGTTGATTATTGGAGGGAATATAGACACGATCTCGTCATAATGTCTGGGA
>JAGLXK010000406.1 GCA_023132955.1 Candidatus Heimdallarchaeota archaeon | reverse complement strand
AGTTGGAACTCTTCCAAAACCGCCAATCAAAGCATTTTCTCCATGGATTTTTCTTCCATGAAGTAGTTTCATCAATTCAGTTCCATATTTCTTCATTACTAATGCTTCAACTACGGTGTCTGTGTGAGTAGGAAGCATTGCAATAGCAGAAGCTTGTTTAAAGAAATCAGGTAATGCAAGATAGTATACATGAAGCACGTGGCTTTCTATAATTTCTGCATAATGCCAAAGATGTCTAAGTAATTGGGTTTTTTCTGGAACTTTTACTTTAAGGGCCTTTTCAATCGCGTTAATTGAAGCTTTTCTATGAGATACTGTACAAATTGCACAAATTCTAGCTACTAAAGAGATGTTTTCATGAATAGTTTTACCTCTAACAAGGGCTTCAATCATTCTTGGACCTTCGAAAATATTCACAAGAACCTTGTCTACTTTTCCATCTTTTGTATATACTTGAATTCCTCCATCTCCTTCAACTCTAGCAAGTACATCTACACTAATTATTTTTTCACTCATCATTTTTCACCCTTTAAAGCTAGCTCTGTGGCTTTACCTCCAAACATCATCAGCTTCCTTTTCGCATCTTCTTCAGTTAAACCGATTTCAATTAACTTCTCAATCATTGATTCAAAGTTTGCTCCTTCGTATGCTCCAAAGCATCCAACACAAGGAACGCCAAAGTTAGGACAACATGCATCACAACCTCCAGCTGTAACTGGACCTAAACAAAATTGTCCATGTAATAAGAAGCAATCATTTCCTTGGAATTTGCATTCAATGCATACAGGATAAGGATATTTAGTAGGTTTTAAGCCACTTATTAATTTAGTATATATTGGAATGAAATTTTCCTTAGCAATTGGACATCCTGGGATAGAATAATCGACTTCTATGAACTTATGGATGGGTTCTGCAGGTATTGGATTTCCAACTAATTCACTGAATTTAGGAATCTTTCCATCTTTACCATACACAAGAAGCATCCTTTCTTTGAATTCTTTCTCGTTATCACCAAGATATTGAATTCCGCCATGAGTTGCACAGGTTCCAAGAGCTACAACAATGTCTGC
>JAGLXK010000405.1 GCA_023132955.1 Candidatus Heimdallarchaeota archaeon | reverse complement strand
AACTTCTGGAAAAATGGCCATTTAATTAGACTATTTTTCTCTTCTTATTTTTAAGAATAGTCTTCCTACTTTTTCCATATATGTTTTATATTCCTCACCAAATTTTCCTATGAGACCTTCTTCCTCATGTTTGGATGTCAAGATGTATCCCGGTATTCCTAATAAGAGAACAAAAAGATATGGTGAAAAAGCTGCAAAAGATAAACCAATGAAGCCGGTAATATACAAGAAGTAAGAGGGATGTCGAACAATAGCATGTCCCCAAGTTGTGGAGAGTTTAGCTTCTTTTCTAGCTAAATATGCTCCCCTTCCTATTCTCCCTAAACACCCTATTATTAACCCGATTGACATAATTATAATTCCAAATAAGATGAAAGGAAACTTAATTGTGTCAGGAACCTGTTCAATTACGAAGATATTTCTCCCTGAACTAAGTACAACTATTGGACTGAACATTAAATAAAACCAGAAAAGAAAAGTAGGTAAAACAACTAATAAACCTTCTAAAGTAGACTGGAAATTTGGTGTAGGGTATGAAGCTTTATTCTTTTTTATTAACATGTAAATATCAAAAGGGAAATGAGTTAGAATATAGATAGAGATGTAAGTAAGGAAAAAGTAATTTGAGAGTTTAGCTAACTCTATCATTTAAGATAGTTAATTGATATTTCTATATGAGTTTACCTCATGTCTTATCCTTCTGATAAATCCTTACTTTTCTTTTTCATTTACTTATCTTCTTCCTGTAAAACTAAGATATGCTAAACCTATCAAGACAAAGAGCATAACTGTTATAGTAAAACCAGATGTTGGTGTAGGTCCATTCCCGTGCCATATTTCTTCAAATCCAGCATCCTCCATATACTCAACAGCTAGATCTAAATCATAAGCATAAGGTTCTAATGATTGGTCAAAACCTATACAATCTTTTGGTACGGGAGACACACCAGGATATGCTAGTCCCTCATAGATATAATCAACAATTACATCTCTTGGGATTGCATGACTAATAGCTTTTCTTACGCTTTTAGCTGCAGCTGGAGTTCCTACGGGAGTAAGTTCACCTGTTCCAAATACAGGATGTTTCATGTTCAAAGCCAATTCTTGGTTTTTTAGGCTTCCTACTATTTCTCCTTCTAAATAATTGTAAGAAAATTCTGCATAACACCAGATTCCAAAACCTGGATCATAAAAGTCAATTATACCAGCAATCAAATCAGCTATAACAGAATCTCTTCCTTCTCCATAATAAATAAAATGCAAATCAGTGAGTTTTGGTTGGAGACCATTTGAAGAATTCAAATTATTCCAATAGGGGTTTTGTATAAGTTTAACATTTGTTGTAGAGTAATTATCTAGCATAAATGGACCACAAGATTTAATCAAAATGTCTT
>JAGLXK010000404.1 GCA_023132955.1 Candidatus Heimdallarchaeota archaeon | reverse complement strand
TTGCTTCAGCTGATATTTTCAATTCAACTAATATTCTTAAAGCTGATAACAAATATCTATTCCTAAGACAAATTCAGTGGTTACTTAATCTACAACATCAAATCTTATATGACAACTTCGTTGTAGAAGATTTGACTATAGTTGAGGGGGGTAACATCACTGCAAGTATTACCGTTAGAGGAGATGAAAACAGTACAATAGCAGATGTTCAAGTTTGGATTGTTGTACTAGAATTGAAAGCAGATATCAACAAAGAACTTCTAATCAGTACTGGTGATGAGATAAACTTCAATGGAAAAATTGTTCCAGCTGCAAGTATTAGAACTCAATTTGTAGATGTTTCAATTCGTATGCATAAGAGAGGGTATGGTTACAATGAAACCAATCTAGTTGAGGTTTTCATGGAGCCAGTTCTCAATACAAACATCAGGATTGATGTCATAGCTCTGATTATATTTATCACATCTATTGGTCTCGCTGTTATCGGTGGTTTGGCTACAAAACGATTTAAAGTTGTTAAAGAAGAGTAATAATTTCTTTTCTTTTTATTTTATATTCTTTGAAAAAATCTTATTACTATGTTCAGCAATATTACATCTATAGTTGATAATTTCATGATAACTCTGGCAATATTTTCAGATGTACATTCCAACTTAGAAGCTCTTAACATTGTAACAGATCACATTAAAGACTCATCACCGGATATTATTATCTACCTTGGGGACACTGTTGGTTATGGTCCCAATCCAAAAGAATGTATAGAAATTGTGGAAAACTTAGCTCAAATCCATGTTGTTGGAAATCATGATTATGCCATCTGGAAAGATAATTTCAAATATTTCAACCCATTACCAAAAATATCCCTTTCGTGGACTAAAAATATACTTTCTGATAGAGAAAAACAACTCCTAGGGTCTCACCCATTCTTTTCCATTTTTCCTCTTTTTATCTCTGAAGGAAATGCAATGTTTGTTCATGGGTCTCCAAGAAGACCTTTACGAGACTATGTTTCTCCAGATTTACCGTCATGGTCATATAACATGTTTTTTGAAATTACGAGAGAGTTTACTGAAATAGATTTTCTATTTTTAGGTCATACTCACAAACCTTTACATATTGTCAACGAAGAAAAGCATCTCTTGAATCCAGGATCAGTGGGACAACCAAGAGATAATGATCCAAGAGCGTCATATATGACATTCAAAATTGATGAAGAAACTAAGAGGTTCGAATATGAACACATAAGACTTGAATATGATGTTGAACTTACTTGTAATAAGATGGAAGAGTTAGGGTTTCATCATTTTCTGATAAACCGTCTTAAAAAAGGAATATAGTTTTATTCAGAATTTTCTGAAGATAGTTCTTTTTCCTCATCAATCATTTCAATCTTTTTCTCTTTTAGGAAAATGGAAGAGAAAGCAGCAATTGAAAGTGTGAGACCTGTGCCTATTAAAGTTTGGAAGATTATTGTTGCACCTGCAACTACAGATGATATATTTAATCCCTTAAAGAGGGTTTGAGTAGTTATAGTTCCTGTTCCTAAACCTGCTGGTACGAAAGTTAATAGTCCAACAAGTAAGGTAATTGAGGTAACTGAAGCTGCATTTACTAAAGAAATATTTCCTCCAAATGCCATTAGTGTGAATTTTAGCGAATAGAATTCTAATATCCAACGAAATACTGTTGTAACAACAACCATAGTTGCAATCATTTTTTTTGTGTAAAGGAGTTTAAGTGAGTTATAATAATCATCTAAGGCAGTGACAATTTTATTTTCCAACCATGTTTTACCTTTTGTTGACATTTTGCCTGTAATTTTAACTATTATTCTGAGAACTAATCTTCCCACTGGAGGAAAGAAAAGTATGAATGTTAGAATCACTGTACCAACAATTGCAATATAAAAGACAATCTGGATTGCTAATTGAATATTGCCGGTTAATCCAGATGACAAGAATTCCCAAATAGAAATTTTCTGTTTTATGTAGTAAAATGATGATTGCACCTGAAGGAGTGCACTCTTTTGTTCAATATAATTGATAATCTCAGGAACAGTTACTCCAAGCGCGATAATAAAGAAGACAAGTACTACAAACATATCTACTATTCTAAAAAAAGCAAGCGCTGCAAGAGAAGAGGAGCGAGGAACATCTAATGAACGTTTGTTTATCTCAACACTTGCAATTTCTCCTGTTTTAAAAGGTCCAAGAACACTAAAACCGTACCCAACGAAATATGGAATGAAAAACTTAATGAATTTAAGATCAGGAGATGAAGGTTTGATTAGGATATAGAAGCGATATGCTTTAACTATTGCACTGATAATCATAAAGAGCAGAGCAAGTATAAGGAGATAAAAGACAGCAGTTTTGTAAAGATTAAATGAACCCTTAACATCTAAAGTAAGGAAAAAATACAATAAAGTTCCTACCATTATTATAATTACTAGAAAACGGAAAATGTACTTACGTATTGATGCTTTCAACTTCATCAGTGAATCCCTACAGGTAACGCAAAATAGAAATTAAGTATAGAATTCATTTCAGAAGAGAAAGAGAAAGAAAATAGAATAAAGAAGGTTTTATACAGCCTCTGCGCCGCCTTCATCGGACCATTCGTATGTGCATTCTTTACAGACATTTTTCTTTTTATAGATTGGTTGATGATTGAAATACGCAATTGCTTTAGACTTATCCTCTACTTCTTTTAAATTCCTACTGTGACACTTGGGGCACTCTTTAGCCATTTCTTTTTTTCACCTTTAGAATATTATTACTTGATGTTTCATTAAG
>JAGLXK010000403.1 GCA_023132955.1 Candidatus Heimdallarchaeota archaeon | reverse complement strand
AGGAATTTTGTTAGTACGGCGGATGGTTCAGATCATATTACTGTAAGTTTTAACTCAGGACAGCGTAGTTTTTGGTTTTGGGATAAAACGGTGTTTGATTATGATATAGATATAAAATTACATCCCTCAGTAAATGCAAATTATACAGTAGATACAGATACAGGAACTATTACAGTTTCCACAAATGGAATTGATATGTTAAACTTCTCGAATATTAATATGATAACTAATACTGGTAAAATATTCATGAACCTTGTAGGTTCCACCAATACATCCATTCAGGAGCTGGAGTTACATACAGATACTGGAAGAGTAGATTTAAACCTAGGCGAACAAACCTATCTAAATACAAATGAAGTTATAATTGAAACTGATACAGGTGGTATTTCCTTAACTTATGAGGATTTAATTGTTCCTGGTGACATTGTTTGGGACATCCAGACAGAAACTGGAAGTATAACATTATCAATTACCCAGAATCTTATTCTTCCTTATGAATATGCAGCTGTGTTTCATGTAGATGCTGATACAGGTAGTATTAATTGTGTTTTCAATTTCAATTCAACTGTAGGCTATAATATTTATGCAGATACAGCAACTGGAAATATTGACCTACCTGGTTCTGGAGACTACTATGAAAATTCCGCTTATTCTACTGCTGAAAACATATACAGATTTACACTAACTACTGATACTGGAAATGTAATCGTAACAGCATTTTAAGCAAATTACAAATTTTTTTGGGGTGCTACAAAGCATCTATTATTTCTTTTACAATAGAAACTGTTTCATAGACAGCCTTGTCACAAGATTTTATTCTTTTAGGATTTTCCAAGTCAACTGAACCATCTGGTAAAATGAAACCATGTATTATTTCTCTATAGTAGAGAGTTCATACTTCTTCCCTGAATCTTTCTTTAAACCTTTTAATCAAATAATAAATTGAATCTTTAATCTAGTCCTTTCTCATGTAATATTCAGTTAAATGCTGAGCCTCATTGAATTTGACTATAGAGATTTTTCCATTTTCATATAGTTTTACGTGACTAATAGAACATGGTTTAACATAAAAATCCCAATAATGTGAAGGATGCGTTTCAGTTAAATAAACAAAAATCAAATTGATAACTGCTCCATGTGTAACTAATGCTATAGTTTTTTCTGTTTGTTTCCTTAATCTCAAAAATAATCTGTGGAGCCTGTCTAGTACTTGATAAAATGTTTCTCCTCCTGGTATTAAAACATCATTTGGATTGGTTTTCCACTGCTTTTGTAGTTCTTTAGTAAAAACATCTTTACCCTTTTGTCCTTCCCACTCTCCAAATGAGATGTCCAGTAAAAATGGCTCTTCTACAATTTCTGCTTTATTTTGGTTTTGAAGTATTTTTTCAGCTGTAACCTTTGTTCTGGATAGTTTACTGTGATATATTTTCTCTATAGGAATTTTTGTAAGTTTTTTGCTTACTTCCTCAGCATGTTGTATTCCAAAATCAGACAGAGGAATATCTTTTCTCCCTCGTATTCTTTCTTCACCCACATTAAATGCAGTTTCTCCATGTCGAATGATGTAAATGTCCATAGTATCACTTCTTCTTTATATTTTGAGGAAAAGTATTAGACTTCTTGAATTTTTCTCAAAGTAGCTTCCATCCATAAAATTCTTAATATACCAATTTTATGAGGGATTAATGCAAGAAAAAATGAACAAAGAATGGATGGATGAGTTCGAAAAGAACTACTCTCTCTACAAAAAAGAATGGGATTTTCACTACAATCAAGTAAAAGCGTTTATTTTGTCTTGTTTACCAATGAAAACTAATCATTGGGGATTTATTGGTGTTACAAACAGAGTTCCTGAAATAGGTGATAAAATTCTTAATCGAGTTGCGAATATCTCTCTTCTAGATATCAATCATGAAGCATTAAAACGAGCTAGGATTCACCTCGCTTCAGTTTATGATTTCAAAACTGTAGAAGTTCATA
>JAGLXK010000402.1 GCA_023132955.1 Candidatus Heimdallarchaeota archaeon | reverse complement strand
TTGCCGTGAAGATATCACTAGTGCCTATTCTAGTCATTTCTATAGAATAATCTTCAACAACAAATGTAGTTCCAAGCGAGATTGTAATATTAAGAGTAACAGTAGAAACATTGGTTAATATGTCTATTACTGAAGCATTGAATGTTAAAACAGAATCAGGATCAGCTGTACCATTAATTGCATTTACAGTTATTCCGAAGATGTTGGGACTATCAGAATCATCTGTCGTTAGAAACATGGTATCAAAAATTTCGAAGTTAAACAAAGGTAGAGCTAAATCTGTTGCAACATAATACCAAGTATAGTTGTAATTATACTCCAAATCTAAGTGATAAGTCCATTCATTTGTTGAAGGTACTTGTGTCATAAATCCTTCTGTGATGTTTGCTTCAAATACATCTGTTACAAGATTTGTTCTACTCACAAAAATATAAACAAACCACATACCACTATAAACAACTGAATCATTAATAAATACAGAAATGTCAACATAAGGGTTAGGAACATTTCCAGAATAAGTTGCTACAGGAGAAGCAAGTTCAACTGGTTCATGAACATCTCCTACTCTATAATAACCGCCCTCAGTATCAATATAACCAAAATTAGCATCATACCACTGTGCTGGAAGTATTTGTCGACTTCCAGATGCATCTAATCCATGTCCTGCATAATCCTTAACTTCTACTAAATATACAACATACCATTGATTCTGATGAACATACATTGTTATATTGTCTTCATAGGTATCAGGTGCTATATTTGTAAGAGTCACACTTGCAGAGGAGTTATAAGTGCCAGTATGGTCATATAAATCGTAATAAACTATGACAGACCTAACTCCTGAATGGGCATCAGTAGCAACAACTGTGAAAGTTATGTTGAAATAAGGATAATGTGTGGCTGTGCTATTTGGATCAGGTGTAAAATTCACACTTACTAAAATAGGAGCTTCAGTATCAGGACCATAAATATTAATCGTTTGTGTGATAGTTGTTGCTGGTGCATAATCTCCACCTGTTGCTATTAAATCTCCTGTAAAAGCAAGATTGTGATCCCAACCAGCGCCTAAATGAGTTTCATCATATCTTACCCAATTTTGTGCTGCTGTTACAAAGAAGAATGCTTCTTCTCCAGCAAAAGTTATTGATATCCTAGCACCTTCAGGATTTCTTCCCCATTGATCCAGTGCTTGAAGTTCATAATAATCATTATTTATCTCAAAATCATTCCAGAAAGTTCTATTCCATACACTTGTAAGTCCACCTAGAACCGCCCCCCCATCATTATCTGTAAGAGTTAACGAAAGAGCATAATACATTTCGAAATTGTCAGATGCTGTTGGGGAACTTGGAGCATAATATTTGTAAGTTCCTCCATCATAATCTAATCCTGTAACTGTGATGGGTTCTATTGGAGCTTGAACTGCATAACTTGGAACTATAGAAGTTACATCTCTATCTCCACTGGCTGTAGTAAAGTAGAAGTCAGAGGGTTCACCTGTGAAATCTATTTGGAACCTTGCTAATGGACACAGGTTCCCATTTATATCTTCAATTTCAACATTGTAACCGATTGGTAATCCTACTGTATAGAAATTAACAGTATCCGCAATTGTTATCCTGACAGTTGTTATGTTTACAGTTAATATAGAATCTAAGGAATCTCCAATCATCCTTGCTCCAGGAAATTCTGAAGCTACAGGTTGAAGATAAACAATAAAGCCTTGACTTATATCTGAAACATTAGCTGATGGATTCAAGTATGTGTTAAACTTAATTCCACCTGAAGAATTGGTTACATATGGATCTGGAGAAGTGTGATTAGACCCCTCATAATAATAAATTACAGTTATCGTTTTGGAAGATTCATAACCACTGCTGGAATTTAATGTGGCTTGTATCTCAAAAGTATCACCTATTTGAATCTCCATAGGTAATTTACTTAATCCAGTTCCCGTGTTATAATAAGCATCAACTAGAGCTGATTCTTCTGTACTTCCAACCAATGTAAGAGTTAAATGTTCTGAAGGATTAAATGTCGCAGAACCTAGTTTTACAAAGAAACTGAAGGGTAATTGAGTTATATCGTAGTCTATTGAATAGCTTACAGTATCTGTTCCAGCAGAGGGAGAAGTATCACTAAAAACGTGCTGATTGGAAGCAAAAACATCTGTTCCACTATCATCATATGCACTGTAAGTTGTCCAATCTACAACATAACCAAGATTAGTTCCACCTACATCTACAATTGTTCCATTATCATAAAGTATCTGAGTTGTAAAAGAATACGTAGCATTAGGATTACTAACTACTGCATTAACATCAAATTCTAGTTGTCCATAGAATTCAACGGTTACATCTCCAGGACTTCCTTCTGCCCAATCAGGATTTGTTCCTCCTCTATACCAAGTTAGTAGGGTAATATCTCCCACTTTAGAGAAGGGATCAATTGTTGAGTTTGAAGTAACTAAATCAATATTAAATATTCCACCCGCAACAGTTACACCTGAACCCACCTCATATTGAGAATTGCCATCATAAAATGCTTTGTTTGATTCATATGTAGTTTTTGTTATATTATAGTAAAGATATACAGTTTCTCCCACCCAAAAACCACCAGGTAAACCTGACCAGAGTACTCCAGTAACAGTAACAGTAGTTCCCCTGAAAAATTGATCACTGGAATCAGGATTAGTAATTGTCTTTATGGTACCTAAATCAGGATCAAATGGATTGGAATTTCTTGGTTTTACTTCTAATATTTGAGCATATGGTTGTCTTGCACTGATAGAAGTTTCGGGGGATTCTGTTTCAGAATCAGATATATCATAACTGATGGGTGGAGTAAACTTGAATTCATTCCTTGTTAGATCAAAAGGAAATTCAGATTGAAGAGCTGAAGAATCAAGAGTAACAGAGGTATTTTCTTCATTCTGTTTACTAATCATTACTTCACTATAAACTGGAATAATCAGACTACCAATAATTGTAACTATAAAAATGAAAGTTAGTATTTGATAAGTCCTTCTTCTGTTCATTTCAGTATTTCACATCCTTATTGAACAACATTGTTTCACAGTTAATCTCTGTTAGAAACCCATTACTTCTGCTGTTTTTCACACCAGATATATCTGTGTTAATCATACTATATGCTATTAAAATCTGGGAAGGTATTGAAGATTCTACATTAGTCATTGCATAGCTCAGATGAGCTGGTGGAAAAGCAATAGTTATCTGCGCAGAGATATTCCACGTGTCTAGGTAGAACACTACGAGTCTATAGAAACTCGGTCCGAATTGTGTAACATTCACATTAAGAGTAGTGTTATAGAAACCATTTAAATCACTCACACCTGTATCTACAATATAAGCTCCATAAGCTTCACCAGCATTTCTAACGATAACTAAATCAGCCCGTAATGTTGTTGCATCAATCTTATCTGCTGCATCATAAACTGATTGTTTTACAAGCCATATCTCCACACTTTCACCTGTTATTGGGCTTGGAGTTCCACCAGGAGGTTGTTGATAAAGAAAAATATCTATATCAGGAGTGAAGAACTCCCCGTCTACTCCCTTATTGTGGTAATAATCACTTGAATCCACGGTTGAATATTTTCCATCGAAATAGAGCATAATTGTGTAAGTATAATTCTGTCCAAATAATGCTGCAATATAATATGCTGCACCAGCTGTTACAGGAGGAGTTAAGGTTGATAAAATGTTGGTTGTTCCTTGCATAGTATAAACACTCGAATTACCATTTGAATCCGTATAGTTACTTCCTATCACTCTCAATGTAGCAGGATCCAATGTTCCAAGAAGTAAATCATTTTTCTCATTTTCATCTAAAATATAGTAGGTAACTAAGCGACCTTCTAAAGGCGATGTAAGATTAGAGAATTCAAATAATTCAGTTGAAATTTGATATTGAACTCCTTTTTGTATTAAAAATAAATTAAACGTTCCTACTGGAGGGGGACTTGGATTTGAAAGCGTTTCTTTTGTAGCGTTTATGCTTATAC
>JAGLXK010000401.1 GCA_023132955.1 Candidatus Heimdallarchaeota archaeon | reverse complement strand
AACGAGATTTTTCAAATTGTAAACATTAAGTGTTAGACATAAAAGCATTTTCTAGAAATCAAAGATGAAAAAAAGTTGGAACTAGAATTAACTAGTTCATTTTAGACTTTTTCTTACGAGTTCTCATAACTACAAACAAGAAAACAAATGCACCAAAAATCAAAAGTGAATTTATGGTAGTTTTAGTTATTTCCGGAAGTTTAAACTCAACATTTTGACAATTGGAATGCGAGCTGTTCCCTGCAAAGTTGTTAGCCACGACAACATAGTAGTAGAAGCCTTCAGAGGGTAAATGATCGACATACTCACTTAAGGAAACAGTAGTAATCGGTACGAGTCCTTCAACTGATAAGATGTTAGAGGTGGAACGATAAACATAATAAGTGGTTGCCCTAAACACGTTATTCCAATTGAGATTTACAGTATCATTTTCAGTAGGGTTAGGGACAATAGAAGCTAGTTCAGGAGCAGTGGTAGGAGGTCCTGCGAAAAGTTTATAGAAAATATCCCAATCGGTTCCAGCTCCAGCATAATCAGTCAAATCATCCCAAGCTATATGGACATACCCTGAAGTATCGACCGCAAGAGAGGTAGTTTCAATATCACTTGTACTTTCTGTGGAAACCACTTCTGTCGTTGTCCATATGGAGGTAGCAGCGTCCCATCGTTTGTAGAAAATATCTGGATCTGTTCCAGCTCCAGCATAATCAGTTATATCTTGCCAGGCTACATGGACAGAACCAGCAGAATCGACAGCAAGAGAAGGATAGTGAGAGCTGCTTGTACTTTCTGTAGAAACGACTTCTGTCGTTGTCCATGTGGAGGTAGCAGCGTCCCGGCATTTGTAGAAAATATCTGGAGCATCCCATGCTATATGGACATTCCCCGCAGTATCCACTGCAAGAGAAGGATTCCAAGAACCACCTGTACTTTCTGTGGACACGACTTCAGTAGTGGTCCAAGTGGAGGAAGAATCGTCCCATCGTTTGTAGAAAATATCTGCATCTGTTCCACTACTAGCATAATCAGTATAATCATGCCACGTTATGTGCACATTCCCTAACGTATCGACAGCAAGAGAAGGACTATAAGAATCCTCTGTACTCTCGGTGGAAACCACCTCTGTCGTTGTCCATGCGGAAGTAGAAGCGTTCCAGCGTTTGTAGAAAATATCCCAATCCCATGAAGCTCCAGCATAATCAGTAACATCTTCCCACGCTATATGCACATTCCCTGAAGTGTCGATAGCAAGAGAAAGCCAAGATGATTCTTCTGTACTTTCTGTAGAAACGACTTCTGTCGTAGTCCATGTGTAGGTAGAAGCGTCCCAGCATTTGTAGAAAATATCCCAATCGGATTCAGCTCCAGCATGATTAGTTCTATCATGCCAAGCTATATGCACATTTCCTGAAGTGTCGACAGCAAGAGAAGGAAACTCAGAATCACCTGTACTTTCTGTGGAAACGACTTCTGTCGTTGTCCAAGAAGAGGAGGAAGCGTCCCATCGTTTGTAGAAAATGTCATGATCTATTCCACTACTAGTATAATCAGTTACATCCATCCAAGCTATATGTACATTCCCTAACGTATCGACAGCAATAGAGGGAAAAACAGAATAACTTGTACTTTCTGTGGAAACGACTTCTGTGATGGACCATTTCCAAGTAGATCGATCAAAGGAATCTATT
>JAGLXK010000400.1 GCA_023132955.1 Candidatus Heimdallarchaeota archaeon | reverse complement strand
GAATCAAAAACACTTTGCATTTTTGTTCCTTCTCTTCCTATGACGTTTTTCATAAGTCGTATTACATGAGTTTCATTTTCAACTTTGGTTCCTTTACTATTAATAATAATCTCATTTCCATGGGATTCTTGATAAGTTGAGGAAGATTCAGCAATTGAATCAGAATACTCTCTAGCTGCTTTTTCTGTTTTAACAACTTTCTCAAACTTGACCTCTTTATCTACCGCTCGAGGATCTATCTCAATAGCTGTTGCTCCCTTTCCTTCAAATACCCAACTGTCACTAATACTTCTTTCTTGTTTGGTATATTTTGAACCAGTTCGTGCCATTCTCACAGCCTTTTCAGCAGCTTGCAATATTGATTCCTTATCTATTTTGACAATAGTTGTAAAACCCCAAGCATTGTCAATCAAGGCTCTAATTGCAATCCCTCCAGTAGTTTGATTACTAACACTGTCAAATCTACCGTTTCTAACTGTGAAAGATTCTCCCATTGCATATGCATATCTAATATCAAGGAAATCTTTCGAAGAGAGAGACACTTTGTTGATTACATATTCTAAAATGTCTAACATACGTTTTTTCTGTTCTAATATCATAATATAAACTTAATTGTGAAACAACAAGGGGAAAACTAGCTAATACTATACTCTTATCGAAGTTTGTTTTCCGCAGTTTTTGCAAGTTCCACCATTTGAGAGTTGTTTAATTTTGACATTGTAAGATAACCTCTCAACCAAGGTTTTACCGCAATTTAAGCAAAAGGTTGTATTTATTTCAGAGTAAGGAAGGTTTCCCGTATAAACGAAGTTAAGACCTTCTTCTTCTGCGATTTTTTTGGCTTCAATCACCGTATCAACTGGAGTTGGAGACACATGTTGCATTTTGTAATGAGGATAAAATCGACTAAAATGAACGGGAACATTTTCATCCATTTCATTAATTACCCACCGTGAAAATTGTTTTGTTTCGTCAGAAGAATCATTGTAATCGGGTATAAGTAACATAGTTAATTCAACATGAACGCCTTCTTTCCACATTCTGATGGCATTTTGTTTGACGTATTTCAGAGCTGGAAAAGATGTTAATTCTTTATAAAAATCCTCAGTAAAGGCCTTGATATCAAAATTAACTGCATCAATAATTGGTAACAATTCTTCAAGTGGTTTTTCATTAATCATTCCATTAGAAACAAGAACATTTCCTATATGATTTTCATGAGCTAGCTTACCTGTATCTCGTATCCATTCCCAGTTGATTAAAGGTTCATTGTAAGTATAAGCAATTGTTTCACATTTGTTTTTTCGAGTCATATCGATAGCATTTTGAGGTGTAATTTGAATCAAGTTATTGCTCTCTGCTGATATTTGGCTGATATTCCAATTCTGACAAAAAGCACAATGAAGATTGCATCCGGCTGTTCCAAAACTCATTGTTGAAGAACCTGGTTTGTAATGATAAATTGGTTTCTTCTCTATAGGATCAGCATGAACTGAAGTAAATCTATTGTATCCAAGTGCATATAGATTCCCATCAATATTTTTTCTTGCCTGACAGTTACCTAGTTCTCCAGATTGAATTATACAGTTTCTTGGACAAAGCAAACACTGAACTTTCTTTCCCTCTCTTTTCTCATAAAATTCTGCTTCAAACAATGCCAATTGAACCACTTAAA
>JAGLXK010000040.1 GCA_023132955.1 Candidatus Heimdallarchaeota archaeon | reverse complement strand
GACGATTTCATAATCATAATGTAATATTTTGTCTGCTTTTGCATGTTCTCCCAAACCGTATAAAGCTGTTCTCACTGACAATTGTGCTAGTTGTTGATCTTTGCCAATTACATTAATACAATAATCAGCATCAAACTTCTCTAATTTATGGAGATGGTAAGCTATATCCCTAGAAGGATAAAGAGCAATTCCTTCAGAATTAACTAAAATTAAATCAGGTATTTCATAGTTAATATTGTACTTTTCCTTAAATCCTAGTTGAGAAGCTATCTTATCATTCTCAAGCAAAAGAGCTTGACCATCATGTCTTAGAAATTCGTTCTTATCCAGTTGAGTAAGTATTTGTCCTACTTCTCCTCCCCAAGAAACTTCAGATTCCCAATCAAAATCATCATGGTAGATATTATAGAGATTCAAAGTTTCTGTATGTCCAGAAAGTGTATTTTGTGTTACTTCCCTAAATTTGTCTACTATTTCTTCATCTTCTCCAGCAAGATAACCCACAAGATATTTATTTGTCAAATCATCTAAATCTTCAATATTTAGATCGAGAAGATTCTTCAGTTGAAGATACAATTCAGAGAGTTTTTCTTTCAATGAATTTTGAACACGTAATAACTTCAGTAACTGTTTAAGCAACCTCTCTTTCTGTTGTTGATCAACACTGGAAGTGTCAAGCTTAGCTTGATAATATTCTAATTCAGCATCACTTAACTCATATGATGAAGATTCTATACCAGGTATTAGAGATAATGATTCAAATTCACTTTTAATTTGGTAAATTTCTAGAAATGTGTTCATTAAAGCATAGATTTTTCCTATCCAAATATCAATTTTAGTGTCAGGTTTAACTCCATCATTGTTCAATAAGAAATACCCTATAATAACGGGAGCAATTTGACGTCCAAGATCATTAACATAATATCGAAAATTAACTTTAGCTCCCAGAAATCTATAAAGTCGTCCAATAACATCACCTAGAATGGAATTTCGTATGTTACCTATATGGAGGGGGCTGATAGGATTAGCAGAAGTATGTTCAACTATAATCCTTTTCTTCTCTTTCAAATTGCTTTTTCCATATTTATCCAACGAAATTATCTCAGAAAGAATTAATTTTGCGAATTCATTTTGATTGATGAAGAGGTTTAGAAAACCTTCTTTCAACTCAAATCTATCTATAATACCCGTCATAGAGAAATTTTCAATTAGTTCTTTCCCTATGTCCTGTGGTGTTAGAGAAGTTACTTTGGCAACATTAAAAAGTGGAAAACTAAGATCGCCCAAATTTGAAGAAGGTGGTTTAGACCACACTAGCTCAGTAGTAATATCGTGCTTATCTTGAAGAATCTCTTGCAATTGGTTTTTTATGGAATCATAAATACGAGAATACATGTGAATTACTCCTAGGTTGGTGCAAACTATCTGGGTACTACTGTTACAAATTCTTTAAAAAATACTTAAACTTTCCTTCCTACGCATGTTATGAAACTTAGTTAAATTTGCCAGAAGGATTCTAACCGTCGTCTAAGTGGGGCCTCACTTGAGTTGAGGGGAAAAGAATCAGGAGAAAGGGGTGTACCAGGAAGGGAAGCAATGTTCTTGGCAGCATTGTCGTGAGTGTTGACTGTTTGACCACATTTTTTGCAAAAGGTAACATCGTACTGACCAGTAACTCTAGCAAGAACACCTTCACACCCTTAATGAAGGATGCTGGTGTGATAGGGAAGAACAATCAGCTCACATT
>JAGLXK010000004.1 GCA_023132955.1 Candidatus Heimdallarchaeota archaeon | reverse complement strand
TTCAGTATTTCTTGGCAGAAAATAACGCATTTATAGGTTATCAAGAATTCATGGAAAGTACTGTTCCTCCTCCTTCGAAAAGAAAGGATCCTATTGAGGAAGTGGCAGAAAAATATCTATCAGCTTACTCAAATGTACCAATTGAGAAAAGACTAGAAGTAATAAAAAAACGTTTGAACAAACATCGGTACGATGGAGTTGTTTACATGACTTCTTGGGGATGTCACCAATTAAATTCTGCAGCTGGTTATATTGTTGAAAGCTTGAAAGAAGATTATCCTGTTGTTCTGATTGATTCAGATAGCTGTAATATCAAGAATGTTGGAGAGGAACAAGTTAAAATGAGATTAGAAGCACTACTAGAATTAATAGAACAAAGATAATAAGAACAGATTTTGAAAAGTTTTTAAAGGCCACTATAGTAGCAATCACATATGTTTGTAATTGGGTTAGATATTGGTTCAACTACTACCAAAGCTACTGTGCTAAATGATAAGAAGAAAATAATTAGCTATGAAATTATTCCAACTGGAGCGAACATGGTAGAAGCAGAAAAACAAGTCTTTAACACAGTATTAGAAAAAGCTAATCTTGAAAGAAATCAAATAACTAACATTGTTTCTTCAGGTTATGGAAGAGAAAGGTCACGATTTGCTAAGAGTCAAATCACTGAGATTAAAGCTATGACTCTAGGAGCCGAATATCTATTCCCAGGAGTTAGAACTTTGATAGATGTGGGTGGTCAGGATAATAAAGCCATCAAGATAAAAGGAGGAAAAGTGCAAGATTTCAAACTAAATGACAAGTGTGCAGCTGGTACAGGTCGTTTTTTGGAACTGATTTCAAAAGTTCTGGAGATACCCATAGAAGAGATGTCTAACGTAGCTAAGAAAGCAAGACGGTTTGAATCTCTCTCAAAGACTTGTGCAGTATTTGCTCAGACAGAGGTAATCAATCTTCTATCCCAAGGTTCTTCAGCGGCTGAAATTATTCAAGGATCTTATGAATTTATAGCTAAAAGAGTTCTATCAATGGCCACTAGCCTTCGAATTGAGCAACCTATCGTTCTTTCAGGAGGAGTAGCAAAAAGTGAATCACTGGTCAAAATGTTCAATAAAATATCTAGCTTGAAGGTTAAAGTCCCCGATGAACCGCAATTATTAGGAGCTATAGGTTCTGCTATTCATGGCTTAGCTTAATGTTATTTTTCAAGTTATCAAACTTCTTTTTTTCTTTTCCTTCTTGTGACCGTAGAAATAATACAAATTCCGAGAACAAGAATTGTTAGTATAGCAAATGGATAACTCGATTCAAAGTAAGCAATTACTGTGACTAAAACCGTATCTTTCGCATAATTCCCAAATGTATCGTATACAACAATTGTATAATTGTGGATACCATCAGCAAGATAATCGATATTAATTGAAATGTTTTCTGAACTATCCCATGCATCTGAATCTAATAAATAGTCATTCCTGTAAATCTCGTATAAGTCAGGATTGTCATCCATAACAGTCCAATTAATGAAATTACCAACTGTTCCAGATTCGACAGTAAAATCATCAGGACCCGTAATCAATGGAGGGTCACTATCAAGTGAGAGATATACAGTTAGTATAACAGTATCTAATGCTTTGTTTCCATAAGTGTCAAATACAACGATAGTATAGTTATATACTCCAGAGATAAGATAATCAACATTAACTGAAATGATCTCATCAATAATCCAAGTATCAAAAGTTAGTTCAACATCATTTCTATAAATAGTATAATTAGCAGGATTATCATCTTGTAATGTCCAATTAATGTAATTACCAACAGAACCAACTTCAGTGAAGAGATCATCAGGTCCAGATATTAATGGAGGGGTATCATCAAAGCCAAATTGGTAGGAAACCTGTAAATTACGCACCCAATAATACAATCCATTATTAATACCTGATTCGTCATAGAAAGCTATAAAGAGTAAGACTTCGTCATAAGAGGATAGATTTGTCATATTGAACTCTGCATACTGCCATGTTGTATTTGTTTGTCCAACATTAGTCACACCAATGTGACTAGGAATACGTTTCATTGTATCTGGATCTAGAAGCATAGATGAGTAAATTCTCGAATCTGCTCGATACTCATATGAATAGCAGAAATAGTCTTTATCTAGTGGAATTAGAGTATACAAACCAGCCCAAACATCAGCTCCACCTGTTCCACCAGCAGTTTCAGCAAAGTAAAGATGTGATTCGTTAATTGAATGAGTAAACTCTTCTCCTGCAACTGGTGTTAAAGGATTACCCCACAAATCTGCAGTTAAACTAGTTGCAGTCCAATCAAGTGATGTGAGGTCACTAATAGGATGTAGTTCAGTGTTAATAGGTGTAGGAGTATCGGTGTAAACCTCTAAATTTTGAATCCAAAGAGTTACCTCCCAGTTTGAAATATGGTAATCGGGATATAAGAAACTAAGATATACTTCAGTCAAATCAGGTATAGAAAAATTGAGTCTAATAGTGTTAAAACCTGTATCTAGATAACCAGGTCTATCTCTAATCGTACATCCTGTATAAGGTGTTCCAGCTATTCTTTTACCATCACTTGGATTACAAATTATAGAATAAAACTGAACTGCATCTGGATGACCAGCTTTGATTCTAGCATCATATTTGTATTCAAGATAACCATTAGTCACAGGAACAAGTGCATAGGCACCTACAAAACTCTGGTAAGTTGAATCTTCATTAAAATATAATAAATTATCTTCAACAAGGTAGTTGTAATCATCATAAGAACCTAGGGATTTGGGAACTAAGGGATTATCACCATTCATTTCAAAATAACCAACAGTCCAGCTTAAATTTGCAATTGTAAGGATAGAGGGATCAGAGTTGGCAATGTCTGGATTACCAATATTTTCAGAATCATTTTCTAAATCAAAAAACGATGTATTTTGACTTAATACCACATTTTGTCTAGACATACCGACTGTAAAAATACAGAGAGATAAAAATAGATATAGAAGTGCGAAAAATAAGCTTTTCCTCTTCATAATAACTTCAGTAAGCAATCAAAACTATTTAAGGATTATCGCAAAAAAATCAAATGTCTTAAAGAAAGAAGAGAAAAATAGAAAATTCCGCTGAAAAGAGAGAATTCCTAAGCAAAAGGCAGTTTTAACTAAGTAAGGCACTTTCTCGAGTTTAAATATGAAAGTACTTCTAAGATAGCAACCAAAATAAGTTGGTTGAAAGACATGGCTATTAGTACATTACCATTATTGAAAAATGGGGAAGAATATCTTTCTCAAAGTAAAAAGACAATCAAAGGCATCCATGATGAGAATTTATTGGAAGTTTCCATAGCACCAGAAATTTTAGTGCAAATTGCTTTACCAATCAATAAGGGGAGTTTTCATCATCTTCAAAGTATGCCTATAGATGATATTATTTCCATTTATTCTGAAGCTGGAAAGATCTTCATGGATGACATGTTGATCAATGGTGTTTCCACTTCAGTTGATGAATGGTCAGAACTAATCACTCTTAGTACAGGTATGCCAATACGATTCGTTCGAAATGCACTCAATCTTATTCCGCATATTTTCAGAAAGAGTGAATTGAAGAAGATTCTTCGGGCTAACAGCCCCACAGGTAATCTAGGTATCTATGATAATTTCGTAGATGTTAGAGGAGGAACAAGATTTGGATGGACACCAAGAGGAAAGAATGTAGGAATTGCACTTCCAGGTAATCACCCAGCTGTGAGCTTATTGGGGACACTTATACCTTTATTCAAAATCCCTGCTCTTATCCGAGCATCATCTTCAGAACCCTTTACATCCTTTAGAATTTGCAAGGCTTTATGGGAAGCAGGTCTTCCTCCTGAAACGCTCTTTCACTTCACTACCGACCACTCCGTTGTCGACACCATTGTTCGTAAATCTGACTTAGGGATTATCTTCGGTAATGAATGGATTCTCAAAGCTTATGAACATGATAGTCGCATCAAAACTTATGGACCTGGAAGAAGTAAGGTTCTTGTTGAAATAGAAAACATGACTCCTTCTCTTCTTGATCTATCTGTTGAATTAGCTTATCAGAGTATCAATTATGACACAGGTAGGGGCTGTATAAACGCTTCTGGAATTATTTACAATTCTCCTGACAACTATGAAGAATTCAGGGATAAACTTGCTGAGAAGCTTGCTTCCTTAGAACCTTTAGATCCTATGGATCCCAAAGCTGAAATCTCAGCTATGAACCCTGATGCGGCTAGAGGTCTACACAAGTTCATTCAAAGTAGGATGGATACTAGTGTAAAAGATATCACTGCAAAATTCAGAAATAAAGAAGGCTTCCTCCACATTGACGGTGAATTAGCATTCTTCATGCCTACACTATTGGAATTAGGAGAAGAGCACCAAATGAGAACAGATGAATATCCATTTGCATTCGGAACTATCTGCAAACCTGATGATTATTATGCTGATGAACTAGTTTCTGATTCCTTATCACTCTCTTATCTTTCAGATAATCCTCAGAAAGCTAAAAGGCTTTTGAACGACCCATCTATTCACAAATTGTTTGTTAATGACCAAACATTTACAATGCAAGTTTCAGCACCTCATGAGGGTTTTCAAGCCGATTTCCTTTATGGAGCTAAAGCATCAAATTACGATGGTATTAACAATCTCTTGAAATGATTTTTTCATTTCTTTTTCTCTTTTAGTTTCTCTTCATCTGCAAGTGACTACAGACATGATTCTTGCAAATTTTACACTGTTTTAAATTCAGGATAGAGAATTTCCTTATAGTGACTTTACTAACTGTTGTTTACTTAAACACTAAATTAAAAATAGATTAATGAGGAAACAGAAGAGATTTCATCATTTTAGTGCATAACGGGAAAATGCTTTTATTTTATACATTTATTGTATACAATTTGAAAAGTTTCGTTTGTTTTAAACGAGAATAATAATTAGAAAAAAAGGTTAATATTATGAAAAAGAAAAAAAAGAAATTATCTATGAGCTTAAGTGTTTTAATTATTGGTTTTTTAATAAGTACCTCTTCGCTTAATGTAGCTAACACAAAAGCTCTAGTAGAGGGAGAAAATAATCAATTCAATACAGATTCCTTTGATAGATCTACTTGGAAATGGTCCATCACAGAAGTCGTTTCCACAGAAAGTACAAGTGAATCTAATGCTCGTTCTCTTGCTA
>JAGLXK010000399.1 GCA_023132955.1 Candidatus Heimdallarchaeota archaeon | reverse complement strand
ATTTTTGGTAGTTTAATTTTGTATCTCATATTGCTTTTAGAGATGATTATTTTCCCAGCTTTAGTTGTTATTATTAAATCGCTAAAAGCACTATAATTTTGAACCAATCCTTGTTTTTGTAAATTTGTTAACCAATTTTTGTTTTCAAAGATCATTTTTCTACTAATATATGTTACTGAGAGATAAGACAAGAATCCCAAACATGCGAAAATCAAGGGGTAAACAGACCATCCAGGTAATTGTTCATTAAACAGCTTACCAAGCCCTTCAACTTTTGGGGCGTCTATGCCTGTAAAAATTATTACCTGATCTTGAAATTCTCGTGTAAAAATAGTAAAGGGTACTCTTGAATCTGAAGCACTAAAAGAAGCTAGAAAAACCGTTAACAAGATTATTGATACGCCTAAAATGGTATAGAGAATAATCTTCATCCAATTTCTGGATATCCCTTTGTCCGCCCTAAGCAATGACTGGACTTCAGTAGTTCTCATCTTCATTTTTCTTTCCCATCAAATCATCTATCACTTTAAGGTAGTCCGCACCATGTGATTTAGCTAATTCTATTAAACGCTTAAGGAGATCATTTTCATGATTTAATCTAATGCTTGCCACCTTCGGAGTCAGTTTGTCTAGAAAGATCAGTTCTCTTTCTTGCAAGTCATCTAGTATTCCTCTGTAGATTGTTCTAGCTTTCATCGAATATCCTAGTAGAGTAGATAATTGGGTTGCTGTAATGGCTTTTGGGTAGAGATGAGCTAGTATCAGCACTGCTCTTATTTTGTTTGCTCCTAGAGTACTCAGTAATAGGAATAGTTCGTAATCATTTTTCTCTACTTCAGAATCCATCGAAATATCTAATGAAAGACTCTATATAAAATTTCCATCACAAACATATAGTGTTTATTGTGTCCTTAACTACACAAAATAACGTTTGGAGACGTTAAGATTAAAAATTGACTGGTTTTTCAACTTCTCCAAAAATCTTGGTGTTTAAATACTTATTTCTTGCATATCTAATGTGATATGCTCCACATATCACCGCTAGCATCCTCGCTAGTTTTTAACCACCAGCAGAGCTTATGGAAGGGACCCCCATCCCTTCCCAACTCGTTTTCCTTCTAGCTTATACTACGCTAAATTTATATGAAGGCACGTTATAATTTATGCTATGGCTTCTAGTCTTAGTGAACTATGGATTAAGCTTGTTCAAATGGGTATAATCTCTTTAATTCTAGGTTATTTCATGTATAGAAGATATAGGGATAAAATTACTGGCTTCACTTGGTTTATTTGGTTATTTGGACTAGTTATCTTACAAGGTATATTTGAGATAATTATTTTCATTCTTTGGTATGTTTATGGTTATTTGGATTATAGTGACAGAGTTAATGCAAGTTCCCTTTTAGAGATTCATATGATCCCTTCAGCAATTGCTTTGTTCGTTCTGTTTCTCTATTTGGAATTCATGCGTCATGAAAAACCCAATACATTCTTGCTAGCTACAGCTTCAACATTGATTGGAAGTTATCTTATTGTGCTTATTCTTGAACTTGTTTACAAAATTGAATATAGTTTGATTGAACCTGAATACAGAGTATCAAGAATTATCCTTAATATCTTCCAGGCTTTTGTTTTAGGTGAAGCGTTTTATGTTTATATACAAGACACAATACGTGCAGAATATAAGAAACTCAAACGTGTTAGCTTTATCATTGCTACTGCTACAGGAATTGGCTTTATTGCAGCTTTTCTAAAGATTTTTGAACGATGGACACAAAATTACTTTCAAGTATATGGAGCCATCCCTTTCAGTTTGACTTTTGGCATTTTAGCTTTAGCTTTCATCTTCAATCCTTTCTACGTTTATCTCTTACCTGCTAAAATCAACAAAATACTCATCTTCAATGATGCTGGACTCTTGCTTTATTCTGTAAGTATAGGAACTAAGGAAATTGAAAGAGTTCATCAAGATATTCTCGTCACTGGTACAGTTACTGCTTTGAAGTACCTTATTTCTGAAACAACGGGTGCTAAAACGGACTTAAGAAAAGTTAGTTTTAGAGATAAGAAACTCATTGTTGTAGAGAATAAAGAGAGAAATATCACTACCCTAATCATCAGTGATAGCGATGCGTGGATCCTTCAAACAGCTGCAAAGCATTTCACTGAGAACTTCTGTGAAATGTTCAAATCTGCTATCAGCAAATTTGATGGGAATGTTGCACAATTTGAAAGAGCAGATGATATCGTTCGCCAAGTTTTCCCCTTTGTTCCTCCAGAAGAGATAGTTAGAGATAGAGTCTGAGAGTATATTTTATTCAAAAGAGAAAGTATATTCCTTTAATCCTAACTCATCTCTCATGGATACTAGATCTTCTTGGATGCTCCTACTCAATGGAACACCTTTTTCCTTAACCTCTTTTTCTGCATCAAATTCCTTTTCTCCAGCAGTGTAGATTCTAATAGCATCTGGTACTTTGTCTGAATTCCTTAGCCCTCTACAGATACCTCCAGCTATTGATTTAAAGTTATCAAGACCCATGAAGAATTCAGGATCAATTGCTATGAAGAAATGACCTACTTTGAAATGAACTTTGTTCCCATCTTTATCTAGTCCAGACAGTTCTTTCAGGAAAACTCCCCCTTGTAAAGCTGCAGATAAAATTTCTACTACTGTTGCATATCCATATCCTTTATGCCCAGACAACTCTTCCCCAGCTCCACCTAATGCTAGTAGAGCAGCTTTGTTTTCAACAAAATCTTTTAGCAACTGAGCTGCATCAGTCCTACTCTGACCAGTTTCTCTATCGATAACAACTCCATCGGGTAAAGGAGTATTATCTCTTGCTGCAATTTCCACTTTTCCTCTCTGGATAATTGATGTAGCACAATCCAAGACAAATGGAAAATCCTCATCTGTTGGAAAACCAAATGTTAGTGGATTTGTTCCATACATTGGCTCTCCTCCAAAAGTTGGTGCAACAGCTGGACGTGCATTAGTTCCTGTTATTCCCAAGCATCCTTCTTTAATTGCCATTAAAGGATAATAACCCGCTATTCCATAATGAGTACTATTTCTAACAACAACCATTCCTATTCCATACTTCTTAGCTTTATCTATTGCTAATTCCATTGCTTGGTAGGAGATATAATGTCCATTCCCATGTTTTCCATCAATTACAGCTGTTGCTTCTTTATCTTTGATTATTTCAAAATCTGCAACAAGGTGTTGACCAGATTTAACACGTACATAATAATATTTTAACCTCTGAACACCGTGTGAACGAATCCCTCTAAGATCTGATTCAATCAATACATCAGCACTGACTTTAGCTTGTTCTTCAGGGTAGCCTAAACCAACAAAAACAGCTTTCATAAATGTGTGCAATTTATCTTTATCTATATACTGGTCTTCTGTGCTCATAGCTTCTTCAAATGGCGATTAATTAGCTTAAATAAATAGATTTCTGAAAAAGAAGAATTAGAATCCAAAAGGAGAATCCCATTCAACATAAGATACAGTTTCAATATTAATAGGAATTTTAAAAATATAGAAATCTACCTTTAAGCCAACATAAATTGTTATAATGAAATCACCATCTTGAATTGCTAGAAGAGGGATTGAATAAGTTACTTGTAAGATGATATCATCAGCCCAAATTTCTCCAGGATTAATATCCCCTAGAAGATTCTCACCACTAGCTAGAAGAGCACCATTCAAAGAGGATAAAGAAAAATTGGCACCAACTACTGTAATTGTAATATTCAGATCTCTTATCGAGTAAACACCATTATTACTTATTTCCGCAGGAGTTGTTAGAGTTATAAAACCGATATATCCTTCGACAAAATCTGGTGTGATATCAAATGTTACTGCTGGATTTCCAACAGAGTAATCTACCTTCAAGTACGAGTAAAGTATTGTACCTCCAAATGCTGCAATACCCAGTATCAGAGGTATAAATACAATAAAGAAAATCTTTAACGCTTTTTTCATACTCATTCAAGTTTTGGACTGTTTTTAAAGCTTCATAACTGACAAATTAAAGCGAAGTATTTTTGTCAGAAATTTCAATATAACTAGTAAAAGAGATAAAAAAAGATTTATTCATTAGTTTCAAGCTGATTAACAATCCAACTAAAAGCTTCAACAACACCTCTACCATACAAGATACTTGAGTCAAACACAGCAAAGGTTCTATTATGCATATCAAGATGTAATCCTAATAATTGTATTAGAAGAGGAGCATCAACTGCACCTTGAAGATCTTGTTTATTTGCCAGAATTAACACTGGAACTTTTTGAAGTGTAGGGTTATTGAAAACATGTTGCTTGAAAATATCTCTTGCTTCAGGTAAAGTTTCAATATCAGCTGCATCAATTACAAAGATGACTGCAGATGTTCCTGGGTAGTGGGCATCCCACAAAAAGCGAAAATCTTGTTGTCCTGCTACATCTATAGTTGTAATTTTCCAACCTTCATGTTCTAAAGAATCGATATTTTGACCTATTGTTGGTATTGTATCTGAAACAAATTCACCGTATCTTAGATATTTAGTAAGAGTAGTCTTTCCAGCAGAAGCTAAACCTAGTATCAGTACTTTAGCTTTTTTTTCCATCTTTGTTCTGGAAAATAAATTCGCTAAGAAACTCATTTTGGTATTACCCCATCACCTAAAAATGCTAGAAATTTGAATCCCCGCTAACACTTCTAGTTTAAGCATAAGTTGAAACGAACTATTTAACCTTTAGTATATTCCTAGTACAAATGTCCACGAAAGAAAAATTTTCTTATTAAGCTAAACCTGTTGACAAATGAATGAAAATTGAAAAAAAAGAAAAAAAAATCCGATTATTGATTCTGCTCAATTAGCTCAATAATCTCAGGATAATCCATACCTAGTTTCTTGATTTTCTTTTTTGTAGGCACACCGTTTTTATCCCATCCTCTTCTTTCGTAAACAGCGTTCTTGAGTTTCTCATAATTGCTTTCTCTAAATTTACGAATAGCATTCATCTTTTCTGAAATGCTCATCTCATCTGGATCAACACCAATCTCTTCTCTCAGTTGTTTGGAATAATACTCTTCTTCACGTGATAGAAATTCTTCCTTTGTTACTGGACCCATTGCTCTATAAGGGATAGAGTCTAGATCTCTAAAGGTTACACCTGGGGGAATGAGCATTAAGTTAAGTGTTCTTTGGAAATTGTAAACTCGCTCACTCATACGGATATATTCAACTGAATCAATTTCATTACCAGTTACAGCTGTATAGTATTTAACATAATTTTGAACGTGTTCAGGAATTTTTGCAGGATCAGCTAAATCATCAGGAACAAATGCCCCTTCCTTGCGTATTTTTCCTGCTGCAAAATCTCTATTATCTTCGGGAACAATGTCATTCCAAGGCAATTTACATAACCCCAGAAGTCCAAAGGAGGTTCTCCACATTGGGAACCAATGTAGTGCTTCTGCTTTTTTCTCAAAAGTTGGTAGATTCCCTCTAACCATATCTTCGAAGATTAACCAAGCCTCATCATGTTGTGGTCCTTTGAGTGCAAACCCATATCCACCTTGCTGAGCTAAAGATTCTTTAGTCATATACTCACTAAACTCCAAACCTTTAGATTCCATACCAATGTCATTTAGTAATTTGGGATCTCCACCAAATTTCTCTGCAAAGTATTTTTTCATTCTTCGAATACCTTGACCTACAATCTTCCCAAAACCTTCATTCCTTGCCATTTGATGAATTAGTTCCATAGCAGCTTCCTGATTTCCCCAGTTGAGTTCAAGCCCTCCAGTTTTCTCTTTATCTAGAATGCCATATTCATAACATTCCATGACAAAAGCAATCCCAGTTCCTATAGAAATTGTGTCTAATCCATAATTATCACAATAGAAGTTTGTTTCAATGATATCTTCGGGATCCCAAACATACCAATTTGAACCTACACCAGCAATTGTTTCATATTCAGGTCCATCAACTGAAACCTTCTGACCTGCATAAGGCCCAGTTCTTGGTTCAAATCCATTGACACCGTGTGTACATGCAACTGCACAACCTTTCCAACATGGATCAGGACCTTTCAAGAAAAGTTGTCTATATACTTCCGATCCTATTTTAATAGCTTGAGGATCGCGCCCATACTTGAAGTTTTTAGTTGGTAATAGATCATAATCGTTCATTATTGGTACAAGATGAGTAGTACCAACCATTCTCATTTCATTTTGTTTAGGATCGAGGTCTATCATTTCTTTAGTGTGCTTTTTACCTATTTCTTTCAGTGCTTCTGGGTCAGCTGGATTATTAGTCCTGGTTACAACACCTATTTTTTTGACAACTAGAGCTTTCAGTTTTTTATCTCTGAAGACAGTTCCAGTTCCACCTCGTCCTGCTTGTTTGTACCTTACATATCCTCTTCGCGGATCATAATAGCTAAAATTCAAACAGCCCCAACGAGTATTTTTAGCTCCTGGTCCTGCTGAAACAACTGAAACATCTCGCTTAAATTTCTCTTCTCCACAATACTTTTCTGTAAGAATCGTTCCAATCTTGTAGGTTTCTGAAGGAAGATCTTCAGCTTCTTCAATTATTATCTTTCCTTCTTCACCGTCAATGTAGATGTAAACTTCTTTGTCAGCTTTTCCTTGGATAGCAATAGCATCAAAACCTGAATGCTTTGCAAAAGGTCCGAAATAGCCTCCGACATTAGAGTCAATTATTAAACCTGTAAGAGGAGATATAGCAGTTACTATACTCTTTCCAGATCCAGGAAAGTTGGTAGTACCACCTAAAGGTCCCCCTGCAATACACAAAACATTAGCTGAATCATCCCATTCTGTTCTTTCATATCTAGGAAGATATTTCCACATTAGAAATAAATCAAACCCTTTTCCGCCAGTGAACTTCTTTTTCATTTCATCTGTTACTTCTTCAGTCTTAATCTCATAATTATCTAGATTAATGTAAAGAGTTTGATTCGCATATCCATTAGACATTTCAGGAACTTTGTATGTAAATTCCTTGATAACCATAATAACACCTTTAGTTTAGTGTAAAATGAAGTATTAAAAATTTATTCCAAAAGTCATGGAGTTTTTTAAGAGAGAAAAAAAAGGAGATTATTTTTCTGGTGGTTCCCATAATTCTATTCTATTACCCTCAGGATCCATAATCCAACCAAATTTTCCTTCTTGATGTTCTTCTCTCTCTTCGAGGTCAACAGATAGTTTTATAAGGGATTCTTTTTGTCGAAGAAAAAATGTAAATAACTATTTTAGTATTTGTATAGACAATAATTATATCCCAAGAGCTTTCTCTATAGCATCCACTAAAGTTTCCTCATAAATTGAAGTTTCAAATATTTCTACTTCTGAATAATCTTCCAATTCGAAAATTTTAGATATAAAACTAATTGTTTTTTCTCTTTCTTCTGTTGGAATTAAATCCATTTTGTGAGCTAAAACAACCATCTTTCCTTCAGGGCTATATTCATTAAGATTCCTAATAGCTCTTCTAAAATACATCTTTGCTGTTTCAAAATCTCCATATTTAGAAGAATCAACTACAAAAAACAGAATTTTAATTCTCGTGAATATACTCTCGCGCAAATCAACAAAAGCTTCTTCTAAGTAGGTTATTTGTCCCCCTACATCATAGACATTCAGAGAAATATCTGAAAAATCTACCAATTTTCTTCTTACTCCAACAGTTGCAGGTATTTTTGAAGTTGTTTCAGGAGCTTTATTTTCGAAAACAACCTGAATTATAGAAGTTTTACCTGTTTGAGCTAAACCTATGAAGAGCAATTTAGAACCAAATTCGCCTTTATCTAAATCTTTGATTAGAACATCATCATCAGCTATTTCATTCTCAAGATAGCTCATATTATAATCTTGAAGTAAAGAAGAATAAAAGTGTTGCCTTTTTTCAATATTATTTTATCTACATCAGCTTTTAATAGTAAAAAAAATTCAGTTATTCTGACCAGTATGGATGATAATTCCGATATAAATTTCGAATTATGTGTAATTTGCAAAACCTCCAGAGGTTTATGTGGGAGGAAATCATGTCCTTTATTACAGAACTGGTCAAAACAATACAGCATTGAGCAGCCAAAAATCCAGAATCTTGACGAAACCTTTTCTCCCCCTTCCTTCTTTGTTGGATGGACAGGGTATCCTAGAATAAATGCAGGTCCCATGTTAACTGCAAATAGAGTTGCTTCTGATGTCATTGACAACTCTCGGAATTGGTTGAAGAAGTCTCAAGAAGATATTGTAAAAATGCGTATTTCTCTTCTGAGAACCCATGCTAAAATTAATGTTAAACGACCTCTTGATTCTGATATTGTCCAAAAAAGTCAAGAATTGCTTTTAGGAAAAAAAGCTATTGATGTAGAAGTTCAACTTGAAAGAAAGATTATTCCCAGAATTAGTCTTGATGAGAGAATGGCGCCACATGGACCTATTGTACCTATAAAAACAATGGACATAACAGAAAATCAATCTCCGATTAATGCTATTGAAAGGAGCTATTATGATACAGATCTCTTAGCTACTGATGCTGTCTCCTACATGGGGAAAGAGAAGTTAGATGAAAGTACCATCACTAGAGTCTTTTCAGCAGGTATGATAGGACGAAAGGATAATCGCAAACTTGTTCCAACCAGATGGAGTATAACAGCTGTAGACGATATTCTTTCAAAACAAAATGTAGAGAAGGTAAAACTTCTTCCTGAATTAGGAGAATTTAGAGTTTTTACCTACAACTTCTTTGGAAATAGATTTGTTATTATTCTAATTCCAGATGTTTGGTCCTATGAAATGATTGAAACTTGGTTCAGAGGAGCCTTCATGAATCCTAGTGATAAAGATATAGCAGTTGAAGATTGGGAAGGGTATAATGGTCGTACAGATTATGCTTCAAACATCACTGGAGCTTACTACGCAGCAAGGTTAGGTATAACTGAATATCTGCTTAAAATCAAGAGACAGTCTCAAGCAATAGTTTTAAGAGAAATTTCTGATGAATATAGATTCCCACTAGGGGTTTGGGTAATCAGATTAGCTGTAAGAGAAGCAATGAAAAGTAAATACATGACTTTTGATAATATAGATTCTGCTTTTGAGGTCGCTGGGAAGAAGTTTGATTATCCTCTCAAAAATTGGAAATACCGTTCCAAGCTCTATGATTTGACTAAAAGGCAAACAAAGTTAGATTATTTTCTTCAAGTAAGTTAACAAATCTTCCATTTTCTTTAAATATTCAAAAAGGTCCTCTGAGACATCATTAACTTATTCCGCTGGTGTGAATGTGTCTGAATTTCAAATTCATGAAGTGACAAAAGAAGATTTGCAACATATTGCTGTTGTTGGAACACATCTTCATAAATGGCAAGGGGAGAGTACAGAAGATATACAATCTGTTTTCAAGCAACAAGCATTGGTTCAGCTAGATCCTTTGAATCCAGCTGGAAGGAATCATGACCTTTTCTTTCAGAGCAGAATAAGAAATTATGAAATAGATACATTTCAGAAAATAGTTTACCCAAAGAAATTAGTTTTTGAGGCTTACTTCCCAAACTTAATGGCAATTTCAAAAGAGCATTTTCCTTTATTCTTATCTCAAATGAAGAAAGAGTATTTACAAAAATATTATCAATCTCGTTTAGAGAAAGTAGAAAAAATACATTTAGGGATACTTGAAGAAGCAGTGAAATTCCTTCAAGAAAATGGACCTTCAAAAGCTTCAGATATTGGAGAAATGGCTAAAATCAAACCAGAGTTCTCCTTCTGGAAAACTAGTAATTTGGCAGGTATGTCTCTTGAGATATTGTGGGTTCAAGGCAGAGTTATTATTTCTTGTAGAGATGAAAACTGGAGAAAAATTTACTACTTAACAGAAGAATATTTCGAATCAGTGTTACTAGAAAAAATAGATTTAACACATGAAGAAATTAGTTATGAGAAATTTCTCATTAAACAGAAATCTTATCCCTTGATTACTCTAGGCAAGGTTTCAATTTCAAAGACTGGTTCTTTATTTGTTGGAAAAAAGAAAAGAATCTCACCTGAATGGTTTAGAACAAATTATTCTGATAAAGGTCCTCACATCTTAAAAACAGAAGGAGAACAATGGGGTGTAGCTGTTCCCTATAATTGGAAAGATTTTCTTAAAGAAGACTTAGATGGTAATATGAGAGCTATAGCTCCACTTGATCCATTAATTTGGGACAGAGATTTAACTCTGAAGGTATTTAATTTTGATTATGTTTGGGAAGTCTACAAAATTCCTAAAGATAGAAA
>JAGLXK010000398.1 GCA_023132955.1 Candidatus Heimdallarchaeota archaeon | reverse complement strand
CTGAACCACCTGTATAACTAAATCTCTCATATCCAATATTTCTCTACTTTTGAATAAAATTTATATTTGTTTCAACATAGTATTATTATTGAAAAATGAAACAGAAAACTAAGACCATCGTAATTCTGTTTCTCATAACTGTAGTTGTCTCAGGATTGGTTGTAGGATTAATCATGCCTGGGATTCTACGGAATATAAGAAATAAAGGAGATGATGGTGTTTATATCCACTCAGATGCAGATTTAATAGGTTTTCCAGGAAATGGTACACTTGAAAATCCATATATCATAGAAAACTTGGACCTTCATGCAAGTGGTTATACTTTTAGTAGTATTGATATTAGTAGTACAACTAAACACATTATAATCAGAAACTGTATTATTCAAGATGTACGCTGTATTGTTGATTGTTATCCTTATGCAATAACCCTTGATAATATCTATGATGGGTCAATTACTATCTACAATAACACAATTAGATCTTCATGGGGTGGAATTTTAATGGATTCTGTAAGTAATGTAAACATTACAAATAATTTGATTATTGATTGTAATTATTGTATTTCTACACTTTTGTGTTTCTATCTTAATGTGGAAAAAAACTCTTTTGTTAATTGTGGAAGAATGAGTACTGACATCTATTATTCAGAGATTAATGACAATTATTTCTATGAATCTGAATTAGAAGTTACTTCCTATAATTGTAATTATTCAAGAAATATATTCGAAAACTGTAGTATTAGTATAAGTTATTTTCATGAAATAGAGATATCAAACAATTCTTTTGAAGAAAATATTATCAACGGTAAAAGTTTTGGATATTTTAGTAATTGCGCAAATATAAACCTCAATGGTTCAATTTATGCTCAACTTGTTTTTATAAAATGTTCAAATGTGCTGATTGCAAATCAGATATTTAGTTCAACCTCAACTAGCATCTATTTGTTCCAGTGTAATGAAGTAACGATTAATAATACAATATTTCTTGATTCAGCATTAGGTATTAAAGCTCGTGAATCAGATAATGTGAATATAACCTATTGTAAATTCATAGAGTGTAATTATGCTATAAATACAAGATATGGAAATAATTTCTATATAAGTTATAACAACATAACATTGTCTCAACAAACAGGAATATATTTGGTAACAAGCAATAGTATAATACATCATAATAGTTTCTTCTCAAATCAGAATCATGCAGCAGATTATTCAGTAAATAGTGTGTGGTATGATTCTTACTTGCTCGCAGGTAATTTTTGGGACACTTGGAACGGAATTGGTTCTTACAATATTCCTGGAAGTGCTGGTGCTTCTGATCTTTATCCTTTATCTGAACCACCTGTGTAACTAAATCTTATATATCCAAAAGTCAAATATATTTTTGAAATGACTGGTCAGATACCTGATTCTTTTCTTTATGAAGGTGAGGTTTATTCCCTTATTGGCATCGAAGAAGAAGAACCTTTTTCTCCTTTAGATTATGATATCACACCAGAAATAGCATCAACAGCTTGTTGGAGAGGATTTGTTTTATATTACACATTAGATGACAAGTACCTAATTCTTCAAGATATGCAGCTTAATACCAAAGAAGCTAAGAAAATTAATGGAGTTAAACCTAAAAAAACTAAAGATATGTTCACATTTCACTACCAAGACTTGAACCTAAACCTAGATTATTCTGGTAAGTTGTTGATTGCTCGTGATTTCATTGATGAGATGTACGTACATATGGGTTTTCAGAGACCTATTGCCTTTCGCAAAGTAGTTGAATTGGATTTCAATAATGGTGTACTTCTTTCAGTGAATGATTTGTCAGAACAAATGGAAAATAGACGAAATAAGCCTTCTGCCGAAGGTGCTAGACCTAAAACTATGAAAGACAAAGATGTGAAAAATTGGATAAAAGACACCTTTTCTCGTAAACAGAACAAAGAAGAAAACTAGATTTACATCTGTTTCGATGATTTAAAATATGCATTTCTAATTGAATGATTATCATGGATGTTTTAGCTAATTTGGGAAAGAATTTGGAATCTATAGATTTATCTTTAGAATCTCCTCTGAATTTCAGATTAGCTGCGGTTTTGGTACCAATTTTTACAAAAGATCAGAAATTACTTTTAACTAAAAGAACAGAAAACCTGACTCATCATCAAGGGCAAATATCTTTTCCTGGAGGAAGATATGATGATTCAGATGGGAATTTGGTAGAGACCGCTCTCAGAGAAACTGAAGAAGAAGTTGGAATAAAGAGAGAATCTATTCATGTTTTAGGTAGCCTTAATCCACTATTATCAACAAGTATGCATTATGTTTATCCCTTGGTGGCTTTCATTGATGAAGATGTAGAACTAATAATTAATCCTAAAGAAGTGCAAGAAACTTTCTTTGCAGATATTCAACAATTATTACTTACTGAAAATAATCTTTCTGGAATGTTCAATAATCAAGAATATATGTACTATAATGTTGGAAAATATAAAATTTGGGGTTTAACTCATCTTATACTTACTGATTTACTTACTAGATTGAAGAAATAGTATCATTTTTTATCTTGTTTTTCCATTTCATCTATTATTTCATCAGCAATGGTTTTTGCTAGTTCATCAGCCAGTTCTTCATCAAGTATTTCTTCGCCTTCAGCCTCTTCTTCCTCTGATTCAGGCATAATTAATACAGGAATACGTTGATCTTTTAGATAATATTCAAAGGCTTCTGGCTGTACCATAGCATCCATCATACTACTTACCAACTCATTATAAGCTTCTTCTAGATTTATTATTGCATCTTGCATCTCTTGCCAAGGATAATATTCACTCTTGTTTGTATAAAAATGATCAACCATTTCTTCAGGATCGAAAAACTGTTTTTCTACTTTGTATCTTAAATTAGAGAGATGAGCAATGTTTGAGCGATATTTGTCTAGCATTTGACCACATTTTTGCAAGTATTGCTTAAAAGAAATCTCTTCCATATGTCATAGAATGAATCCTAACATATAACTTGTTCGCAAAATAGCTCATTTTGACACCACAATGATACTAAATAGGTAAATTTCTTAAAGGGATAAGTTTATCGAACAATATGTTTGAACAGCTGAAGCTACCTGCTGAATTATCAAAGTTAATGGTGTCTTTCACTCCTTTACTAGGAATAAGTGGAAACATTGAGAATCACAAGTTATACGTTCTTACAAACTATTTTCCTATTAACAACAATAGATTGGTTATATCTTTTTCAAAGCGGGAAATACCTAAAGAGATTACTTTGAATGTTTTAAGGAAAGGTGAAGATTCTAAGATTCTTGCGGCACTCGCAAATCAGTCACTTGAAGTAGAAAATCTGAAGAAGAGTTCAAATTTTGAAACACCTCTTTATATTCATTCAGTCATATCATTTGGAGCAAAATTGGTTCAAGTTCTAAACGTTGATGAAGAGGAATTTCTTGCCATCTTTGAAGTTGTTCAAGCTAGTGGTGTTGCAGGTTTAGACCCAGATTTTAATGATGAGATTACCTTAGCAAAAACTTTAGAAGTCATGTCTTTAACAGCTGTTGACACTTACGTTATCAAAAGAAAACTAGAGAAATAGAATAGTGATTATATGGTTAACTATTTTTCTTTACTTCTTTTATCTTACAGATATTTTCTGAGTTTATATAAGAATAAAAGTATAAACTAGAGAACAAGATGGCACATGAAGTGTGGAGAACGGAAGTGATGGAAACCAAAGCGCATCCTCCTTTACACCAATTGTGTTTTCAAACCAAAAACCTCTACAATAGAGCAATGTTCCTGTTCAAGCAATACTATTACCAAACGAAGAAATATCTATCTTATCAACAATTAGACCGAAAGTTGAAAAAGGAAGAGTGCTATAAGATTCTTCCCGCACACACAGCTCAACACACCCTCAAACTACTTACGCGCAATTGGAAAAGTTTTAGGCAAGCAAGAAAGGAATACAAAGTTCATCCTCAAGTGTTTCTAGCAAAACCTCGTCCCCCAAAATATAAAGCAAAGAATGGTCAGCAAATAGCTATTTTTACGAATCAACAAGTGAGAATAGAGGGAAGAAAGCTTATTTTCCCAAGAAAAGTACTCTTTTCCATAAAAACCAGATTAATAGAAACTACTAAAGTGAAAGAGGTACGAATTATCCCTCGAGCTCTGGGATATACAATTGAAATTGTTTATACTAAACTTGTTCCTAATGCAGAGGTAAGTGGAAAAAACATAGGAGCGATAGATCTAGGAATAACCAACCTCATTACTTATGTGGACAACATCAACTCACGACCTATTGTTGTCAAGGATGAGGGGAAAGGGATTAAGTCCATCATCCAGTTCTATCTGAAAGAAGGAAAAAAAATACAGCAAAAGTATGCACAACAGCAAGGAAAACAACTCAAACAACAAAATAATCTAGTATATGGTTCTCGATTTCATAAGATACGTGAAACTAAGCGAAAGAAAGTTAGAAACTGGATTCATCAAATGGGTAAGCAGTTCGTTGATTACTGGGTGGAAAAAGGAATACAACGAGTGATTATTGGGTACAATCCTAGATGGAAACAACAGGTGCGTTTGGGTAAGAAGACTACTCAGATGTTTGTTATCATCCCCTTTGACAAAATCATCCACACTCTAAAATATAAGGCTGAAGAGCAAGGAATCGTTGTTGACACAATTGAAGAGGATTATACTTCCAAATGTAGTTTCTTGGATAATGAATATCCGCAAAAAAGAACACAGTATAAAGGAGAAAGAGTTACTCGAGGACTGTTCCAATCTACTCAAGGAATAAAGATTAATGCTGATGTAAATGGTGCATATAATATTTTACTGAAAGGCGATCCGCAAGCACTACCCAAACGTAGTGTGGGCGGGGTAGGAGGATATGTGATTTATCCGCTTAGATGGAGCTTCGAGCAATGATTATCTAAGAAAAAGGTTTTAACGGGATTAAGGTAAAATCTAATCATGAGTTTTTCAAAGAAGAAAAAATATGTGAAGTATCAGCTGAGTTACAAACAAAAACAGAAGTTGTTTAAAATAGCTCAACAGAACAATACTAACCCAGATAAGATAGTCAATCAAATAGAGGAATTCTTGGATAGTTTTTCTGAATACGACAAGAATGATCTTTGGGAAAAATTACTTTCGTTTCTTCATCTCAAAATGCTCGAAGACAAAACCAAACAAAGATCAGATGATATAATTGAAACAAAGAAAAAAATCAACCAAGAGAAGAAGTTCTTGATTGAATATGAAGACGATTATTTGACAATTGTTGAACTAAATAGAGCTTTAGAATCTCTAAATAAAGTATAGGTGATGAATCATGAGCGAAAAAAGAAAATTCAATATTTGGATTCCAGATTCAACAGCTGAATCAATACCTGATTTAGTGGATTTAGTAGAACAACTTCTTTACTACTTCCCTTACATCTTCAAAGTTGATCTTGAAGAACTTAAGAAGAAAGATAATTTAGAGAAAGAATTAGAAGAGGTAAACAAAGAATTCAACCAGATAAGTCAGATATATGGGAAATTAAGACAAGAGTATGGAGTAATTCATTTTGAAGCGAATGAACTTTATACACGAAATACTTTAACAGGTTTAAAACTAGGGATGCTAATGAAAAAATTGGAAAAAGCCAAATCCATCTGGGGTCCTAAGTTAAGTTTAGATTATGATTCTGCCAAAGAAATAATTAAACATTATTCTGACCGATATCTCTTAAAAAGAGAAGAGGAAATTTAGAAAAAGAATCTTGTCTACTTCTTTATTGTTTTTCCAAATAATAGCCTGAGTAGTAATAGTGTTAAAAAAACAGTTCCTAAAACTAGTAAAATCACAATTGAATAGAAATCTCCTGCTAATTGAAACACATTATTCAAAGCTGATTGTGCTGCCAACCCTTTTACTGCTATAAAAAGTGTGATTTCTCCTTTTATACGCTAGATTAAAGTTTAGTAAACTTTATTTATTCATCGCTAATTAACCTTCTATATGGAAAACTTGTTTGATGTCTTTATCTCCAAAATTAAAGAAATGAAAGCTGAAGATTTTTCAATACTCCAAGTTCCAACTATTATTGAAACAACTCCTTGTTTTTCCATTCTGGATGAATCTTTCGAACAGAATTCAAAAACTCTAATAGTTGTAGATGAAGAAGACAAATATTATGGATTAATATCTCCAAAAGACCTTATAGTACTATTTGCGACATCACATACAGATATTACTAATGCTCTTTCAAAAGTAAAGGCATTTTCATGTACTACAGCTAGAGATTTGGCTAATCAAAACTTGCCTATTATTGTAAATGATGATAAAATTTCCCGTGTAACTGAATGTATGATAAAATATGAATCTACTGTCTTGCCAAGAGCTAAAACGAAAGATGATCCTGTTGAAGGTTTAATCTCAATAAATGATATAATTCTTGCTGTACGAAACATCTGGAAGGAAACTAGTGTTGATTCTAAACTGCCCGTTCTAAACCTCAAGCGTGAGGAAGATGAGTGAGCAAGTTCTACGCATACTGTTGTTTATAGGAATCGGACTTCTTAGTGCACGAATTTTAGGAGAAATATTTGAAAGGTTAAAACTTTCATCCATTCTGGGTGAACTACTTGCTGGAGTACTCATTGGTGGCCCAATATTCAGATTATTCGGTGATAAGGGAAGTGAAGTATTAGCTCAATTCATGGACGCTGAGATTTTAGAGCAGTTTTCACAAATTGGCATTCTTCTTTTATTATTTATTGTTGGTTTGGAGATAAACATCGGAGGTCTAAGGAAAATTGGGAAAAATAGTTTGTTCATTTCACTGATAGAGGTTTCTGCAGCATTGGTTGGTGGAATATTAACAGGTTATTTCATCTATAAGAAAGATATTCTTTTTGCAATTTTCTTCGGTACTCTTTTCACAGCTACTAGTATAGGTGTAACAGTTAGAACTTTAGGTTCCTTAGGTAAATTAGGGTCAAAAGAAGGGCAAACTACGCTTTCTGTTGCTGTGTTTGATGATTTTATTGCCCTAATCCTTGTATTAGTTCTTTCTAGTGCTCTTTTTGCACCAGAAGGAGGAAACTGGATTGTTACAATATTAAAAGATCTGGGATATTTAATACTGTTTATAATTTCTATTATGTTCCTCTTACCGAGAATTCTAAAATTTCTGGAAAGCAATTACAATATTTTCTCTTCTGCGAAAACACCTTATTTTGCCCTAGGAATAATTTTTGGTCTATTAGTTCTGATCAATTATTTTGCAGAAGAGCTACATTTCTCAGGAGTTGTTATGGCGTTTCTTATGGGCTTATCTCTGCAGCAAAATAAATTAATTATAGGAGAAATCAAAGAACCCATTGTCAAATTCGGAGAAGGGATATTCATTCCGTTGTTCTTCTTTTCAGTAGGAAGTAATTTTGATTTTAGTTCTGGAGGAATCTCCTTTATTATGGTTCTAGTTATTCTTATAGCTATACTTTCTAAAGGTATTGGAACTTTTGCAGGTTCAAGAATCATGGGTTTTAGCAATAGTTCTGCAGTAAAAATTGCTGTAGGAACGTCTCCAAGAGCTGAAATTGTACTTGTAATAGCAGGAATTGGCGTTCAACGTGGTATATTTGATTCAACTATCTATACTATGGCAATCATGCTTGTTTTTGTAACAGTCATTATGGCACCTCTACTTCTTAAACTTGTTTTTCGCGATAAGAAGGAAGGGCAGGAAATAGCTATGATAGTAGAAGAAAAACTAAAAACTGAAACAAGTGCAAAGCATGAGGACTTAAAGAAGGACTAAAAAGGACAATCTTAATGAACTTTACACGTAGGTATTCAGGCAATAGGTTTAATTATTCTTGAAATAGGCTCAGTAATGATAGTAGAATTTTTAGCCCTTTTCTATTTAGAAAACTAAAAATTGCACATGTATTAGGTTATATTATATCTTCTTGTTTTTGAAAAATTCGTGATATGACTTTCTTTTTAAATTCCTTTTATTTTTACCCATGAAATTAATTAAGAAGTTGTTAATTTTCGAGAAATTTTTTGTCTTAATAAATTCTTTTTCAATTGCCAATTTAACTAATTCTCTTCCTTTTTCTGTTCTTGCAATAATTATATTTGCAGATATGTGAGATGCTCCTATTGAAACATCACTAAAATACCCTGTATAATCAGGACAAATTGTACTACAATTATGTTTAGTTTTGCATCTTAAAATTCTACCAGATGAAATGCTTATTTCCTTACCATCTTTTGTAATAAAGATATATCTCTCAATGTCTTGAGGATTAATTCGCCATATCCTTCTTTCTCTTCTTCGAATCACTTTCAACTCTGATAAACTCTCTGTAACTCCTTTAGCTTTCAGAAAGAGTTCCACATCATCTCTATAGGGAATTCCACTCCCACAAAACAATGTTAATACTAGATGGATCTTTTTAACAAGTTTCTCATATTGAGTGTCAAGAAACATTTTTTTAATCACATATGCTTGACAAGGTAATGTTGTGATTGCTAACCTATCTATATCTTGGTTATTTGCAATTTCACCAAGTCTATTTAAAGAAAGAGTAGGTAAATATTTACTTCCTCCTGATTGAAGTAATTCTTCTGGATTTGAAATTAACCTCCCTCTAGGATTTTGCTTGTTTTCAGTAAATTCTGGAATAAGAACAGCATCAACTACATTTTCTGATAAAGCGATATACAATAGACTTGTGGTAACTCCCCCCGCCATAGATGCATTTCTTATTTTTCTAGAGCCAGAGAAACCATTCCAGATTTCTTTGAAACTACCTAAAGGAACATTAGCGATTTTTGGATAAACATCTTTAATTTGCTCGTTTTTTTCAATATCTATGAATGGTTTAGAATACCTTACTTCTTGATTTTGTGAACATACTTCCAAACATTTTCCACATTGAATACAGTTTTCATTAACTGTTATTTGTGGGTCCAAATACTCAATCGCATTTACAGGACAGCTGTGTATGCATGCTCCACAAAAATTACAATAACGTGAATCATAAATTTGTTGTACAGTATTACTTTTATTTTCGAAAATGGACAAGGATTTCTCAATGTCGATTAGAGTCAATGACTATCATCTCACAGATAGTCTAACAAACTTCACAACAATATAAATATAGTTCTTAACATAGAAATATATGCGTATTATTACTAGAAAAAGGAGAGAAAGGTTAGAATGAGTAAAACTAGATCATCAATTCTTGTGATTAGTTCTTGTGGAAAGCTTAAAGCTATTTCTCATCCTGATCAACCAACTTGTGCTAAATTGAGTAATAAACAACAAAGGGAAAAAGCTAAAAAGAATTTTCAGAAAATGAGTTTAGAAGCAGGAAATCTATATACTGGAGAACAAGCTAAGTTTGTTCATAAGTCAATTGAAGTTTTAAGACATTTTTGCTCAGTCGAACATCTAATCTTGTCTGCTGGTTTTGGATTGGTTAATGAAAAAGAACTGCTTCCGCCTTATGATTGTTCTTTTACAAATAAAACAAAGAAAGAAATTCAAATCATGGCTAGAAATTTATCTATACCAGATGAGGTTAAGAGAATTGCTGAAGAAAATTATGAACTAGTTTATCTTGCTTTAGGGAAGGATTATCTTACAGCTGTTGGGGATATAAATATTTTTTCAGCCAGCTCTGGATTGGTTGTACATTTCAATACACAACTAGAAACAGATGCTAAAAACATCCTTTCAATAGATCAGAATCTGATTGTTGGAAGAAAACATGATCAACAGATTTTCAAGCCTCCTATTGGAGGTTATATCCGTGCTAAAGGTACATTATTATTGAATTATGCACGTGATTTAAAAAAAGTAAATAAAACTCCTAAAAGTTTAACTTTTCAAGAATGGTGGGATCATAAGAAATCAATCCTCTGAGTTGTTTTTTTGGGCTTTTATATTGAATTCTCTATTTATTTAAGATGAGTTAATGGCTTCTACAAGTGAAATTTCCCTTGCTATCAAGAATATCAAAAGAGTGCTAACAGATGAAGAAATCAAAGAAGTTGCTTCATCATGTAAGGGATTGAGATCTATTAATACTAGAGAAGAAGAAACAAGGGAGAAATATGTAGCAAGCTACAAAGCGTTCTATGGCGTTTATAAAAGAACTATCAAAGCTGTAGAAGATGTGACTGATGAACTCAAAAATAGTTTCCCAGGCACTAAAACACAAGTGAGGGAATTAGTTATTCTAGGTCTTAGAACCAAACAACAGGATCTAGGAGTTACACGATATTTGCTAAATCCTGTGAAATATTCTTTTATAAAAACAATTGTCAATTGGATAAATAACCCTTCAGCTCTAAAAATTAAATCTACATATCAACCACGAACAAAGGTAGAAAAGGATACAGAAATTAAGATGAAAGATGCTAATTCTAAATCTGAAAATCAATCTGAGATTAAAATTGTTTCAAAACCAAAAATAAAACCCAAACCAAAAATTATTGCTGAAAAACCTGAAATGAATGTAGTAATTGTTGATAAAAAATCTCTTAAAGATACCTGGAAAATTAGTTTTAATATAGAAAATAATACAAGCTATCCTTTACAAAATCTTGAAATAAGAATTTATGATGAAAAGGATGATTCCATGCATGTCATCTCTGCTTCAGGAGATTTAATCGAAGTTGCCAATGGTATAATCTACATCCGTTTCATTCCTGCTTCCATGACTGAGGAATCTTATACAGCTATGTTCGTTTTTACTGTATCTGAAGTAGAAAATATTCAAGAAGGACTAACTTTCTCAATCAAACAAGATTATCCAGCTAAGACTAAAGTAGTTACTACTATTTTTGATTTCTAGACAACTTTGTTCTTTATCTAAATAGGTTGGATTAGGAAATAAGTTTAAAAAAGAGTAATATTCAAAACTCTTAATGAGTTCAAAATTTGAAGAATTTGCTACTGTTTTAAATGTTCAGGTTGGAGAAAAAGGCTTAGATATTCTCCGTGTTCTTTATTATGAACCAGAAGACGAAATAAAAGATACATTAGTCTTATTACCTGGGTTTGGTAGCCTACCAAGTGCTTGGGATGATGTTTTACTCGAGATGATGAAAGATCACAGAGTCTATGTCATAGAAACTAGAGAAAAACATACTGCTCAATTAAGAAAGAAACCTGATTTTGGAGCAGAGCGTTTTGCTCGAGACATAGCTGAAGTCATTGATTATTTGATGCTAAAAGATTATCTTATGATTGCTTCAAGTTATGGAGCTGGTTTTACATTAATTGCAATGAGTATGGGTATTCTTTCTCCTAGAACTATCTATATGGTTGGACCAGTTCTGCGTATAGAAGTTCCAGGTTATACCTGGCCTTTTGTCTACATCACATTTCCTTTTGTTTGGAATTTCTTTATCAAACCTATAGCAAAATTTATTATTAGATATATTTATCTCGATAGAAGTCAGAAGGATCAAGCTAAGAAATATTGGGGGTATTTTGACAGCTACAATGCTAGTAGAGTTCGTAAAACCATGCTAACACAAAGAAAGTTCAGAATAACAGATGAACAACTAGCTAAAGTTAAAAACAAGTGTATATTCGTAGCTGCAGAAAAAGACAAAGCTCATGCTTCAGAAATTACTCTAAATATTCACAAAGCTGTAAAAGATTCTGAATATTATGATTTAGAAACAAATATCGCTGCTCATAGTTTTCCTTTAGTAGAGTTGATTAGAAAACTTGAGAAACAATAGTTTGGGCTTTTTTAATTACTACAGGAAGGTTTCTGTGAAGTAAGAGGAACGAAGAAAAAGCAGTTTGATTAGATAATGATTCATTGAGGTTCTAAGTTGGGGGTATACTGGTTTATAAATGAATGTTTAAATATATACTTTGAGTAATGAAATATTAGCATTTCAGAGTGTTACTATAATATATATTTAGAGACCACTTGAGAATAGATGAGATAAGGAGACTAGTTAATGTTTGCACCATTTAACATACGACATGAAAAAACGTTCGAAGACCCCTTTATTGTAAATCTTATCGGTACTCTTGAAAATGATAAAAAAGCGTTAAATAGTTTTGTCAAAGCATGTATTGATCATTCTACTGCAAACTTTGTAAATGCTGATTTGCAAGATTTGTCTATCGACGCAGCAATCTGTACACGTGATTTTAGGTCTCTACTGAAACTCACAGAAGCTTTAACTAGACCAGAATATTATCTCTATAGAGCTTATGCTTATTCAAGACTCCATATGACAAATAAAATTGTTAGTCTGAAATTACAGTTTCAACAGAAGTATGGTGATTCTTTAGAAACTCCCAGAAATTCATTTATTACAGCTAGTTTGGAATTTCTACTTCTTTATGGTGAACAAAATTATCCAATGGCTTTAACAACTGTTGATGAAATAGATCATCACATTGCTACTTATGCTGATGAATTTGAAGGAAAACTTGCTACATTTCTAATATTCACATTAGCAGCTCAAGGTTTTCTACTAGTGAGTGATTTTGACAGAGTAGAAGACTTAGCCAGAAGAATTCTTCAGAGTGCTGTAAAACAGAGAGATCCTTATTTCCAATCTGTTGCATTAAACTTGATTACAACTGTTTTCATCAACAAAGGTGAATTTAAAAAGGCTCAAAAAATGCTAAATGCTGCAATCATTCCTACTGAAGAAACAGGTTTGGCAGCTGATAGAGCAAGTTTGTTGAATAATTCCGCAAAATTAGAGTTAGCAAGAGGAGATTTTGAAAGATCCATTCGATTACTCAGGCAAATTCACAAACTTGTTTCCAAGAATCCCCGAGCAAAAGCTGTAAGCGCAACAAATATCGCTGAATTATGTCTGCTTTTAGAGAGATATGAAGAAGCAAAAGAAATGCTTGATGTTGCTTTAAAACTTGAAGAAGAAATGGAATTAAATCTTATTCAACCCTATCTATTAACTGCTTGGATTGCAATTGAAAGAGATAATTTTGACCTAGCCGAAAAATCTTTAGAATTATGTAAACAGAAGCTTGAAGAGGTCGGAGAAATACGTGTAAAACCGAATATTTACTATTTTGAAGGTCTTCTATTCAAGAAAAAAGGAATGATAGATGAAGCAATACAATCATTTGAGATCTCAAACAAAGCAGCATCTGATCTAGATAACATTGAATTTCTTATTAAGGCTCAGTTTGAGTTAGCAGAACTACATCTTGATAGATTTAACGACAACAATGAACTAAATGATTATTCATCAGTTCTTAGTTATCTCAACAATCTCACATATCTATCAGAAGAGCAATTTATTCCACGATTGCTGTGTGATATCCAACTTTTGAAAGGGTTATTACTGATACATGGTAACAAACCGGATAAAGCAATAGAAGCTATTACTGAAGCAAATGATTTAGCTAAGAAGTTTAATTACCCTAAAGTTCAGAGAGATGCTCAAACCTTATTAAAAGAAATTGATAAAGATAAGAAAATAGAAAAATTTGCCTCAATTTTAGAGGATAAGGGCTTTCAACAATCTGATAGAATGTCTGCAACCCTAAAGAAATATCAAGGATTTAAATTTGTTAAAGCTCCTAAAGTTGTGGGTTCAAAACTTTATGGAATTGCTCTTGTAGATGCAGATTCAGCTGTTATGAAATATCGTTTTACAACAAAACATGAATACCAGACTGAAGCATCTTTAGTTCCGATGCTAGTTGCAGCAATTAATATTTTCTCCCAAAGTGTTCTTGAGGAAGATCTTGTTTTAAGTGAAGTCACCCAACAAGGTCGAGACCTCCTTATCGATATGATTGGCGAATATATTATAATAGCAATAACAGAAAAAATCACTTTCAATCTTAAAAATCAGTTTGAGAAATATGTTGGTACATTAAAACAATTTATTCCTAAAATAGAACCTCTTGGTTCAAAAGCTTCTCATCAAGAAGTTTTAGATCGAATAACAAATGTTTATTTCCTTCAAGAAGGTATTCTTCAAGAAAGAACTAAAGAACAAAAAGTAGATCTAGAATCTAGTTTGAAAGAACTCGGAGATGTTATTGCACAAGTAGAAACAGACCTGAGGGCTCTTCTAGAACGTGATGATATTGTTACAGAATTGGAAATAATTGAACAAGTAGATAAAGAATTGAAACGAATAGACAACCTGATTCGAGCAAGAGATCCAAAGCTCTTAGCATATATAGAAACATACGGCATTCCAATAGCAAGAGATTTTGATGATACACTAGACCTCTTTGAAACAGAAACTGTGGATTTAGAAGCTGAAGAAGTACAGCTAGATGCAAAAGAAGTTGCAATGGACGGATTCGAGCATGAATTTTCTCTAAAACAAGAAGATTTGGCTGATATTGGCATTCCTCTCGAAGATTTAGACCACGGGAGTGATCTAGATAAAGAACTCAGGGAAATTGAGGATGATTTAGAAGATATAGAAGAAGGGAAAATAGACCCCCCAAGAGAAGTTGTGTTAGAAGCAGAAGAAGTCATCATAGAAACTTTAGATTTAGATGTGAAAGCAGAATCATTTGGCATTCCTAAACCTCCTAAAAAAGATGAAGAGGAAATAGAAGAAGAACCACTAGAAGAAATTATTGCAAAAGATGATTTTGACGAGATTCCTGAACCAGATGAAATTACAGAGGAAGAACAACCATCTGATAAAGCAAGCAAAATTAAAATAAAAGAAGTAGAAGAATCTAGTGAACTACTAGCAATTGATGAATCAACTCCGAAAGAGGAAATTATAGAGTTAGAACCAGCTGAAACACTAGATGTTGATGAAATGGAAGATGCTGAAGTTGACGAAATAGAACTAGATGCAGAAGAAGTTATTTTGGAAGCAGAAGAAGTTACTTTCGGGTTTGAAGCTGAGGAGATTGTCAAAGAAAGCGATGAAGAATCAGCAGATGAATCTGAAGAAACAAATGATGAATCTGAGGAATCAGATGATGATAATTGATTTGAGAAGAATCAACAAAAATGTCTAAATTTTTCTCGAGTTTTTAAACAATTTTGATTATAATAGTTTGCTAGTAACATTTAGCAGGAAATTCATCTATGTGGAAACTTTCTATAGTAGAGTATGACAACTTTATAGATCCAAATACTGGGAAAAGTAAAGCTGAAGCAGTAGAAAGCTTTGAGATGAATTCCATCGAAGAATTAGCAGATTTCTTGCTTAACATAAAAAAGGATTTCAATAAAAATCCTGAGTTCTTTTGTCGTGCTTGTGGTTTCTGGACAAGTTATCAGCTGATTCTAGAAGATAATAATCAAAGTATTGTAAGTATTAGAAATCTTTTCGAACTGTTTTTTGACAATGAAGAGCTGGTTTGGGACAAGACTCAGATTTCCTTAGAACAGATAGAAAAAATACTAGCAAATGGAATTACTTAAGGTTTTAAGTTAGTGAAAGCAGAAGTTGCAAAACAATCAAGCGTGAGGAGTAAAACATATATACCTAACTTCGAAAACTAGCTAAAATCTATAAAGAGGAATAAAAAAATGAGTGACAAATGGATATGCACACTTTGTGGTTATGTTTATGATCCAGATCTGGGAGACCCTGATGCAGGAATCAATCCAGGAACAAAATGGGAAGATGTACCAGATGATTGGGTCTGCCCTGAATGTGGTGCTGACAAATCTGATTTTGAGCTTTATGAGGATTAAAAACTTCCTCCCTTCCTTTGTATTTATTTTATCTTTTTCTTTTTCTTATCCTTATAATAGTTGTTAACCCAATTATCATTAAGAGTAAAATGATGAAATTCGTCGCTGTTGTGCCAGTTGGAGTTTCCGTTGTTTCCACTATTTCTGTCAACTCATAGCCTGCCATTTCAATATACTCTCTTGCTAATGTCAAATTATATTCATACGGCTGCATTGCATCATTGAATCCAACACAAACTGGTGGCATTGGTGTAATTCCTGGACTACCCAAACCATTCAATATATCATCAACTATAACTTGTCTTGGTATTGCATGACTGATAGCTTTTCTGATATATTTTGCAGCTTCAGCATTTCCATTTGGTGTTAATTCTCCTGTTCCTATTATTGGATGTCTCATGTTAATCGCAATCTCATGGTTTGATGGATCATCTGCTGTTCTAGCTTCTACACCTTCTGAATCAAAATCCCCAAAAGAGAGATAATACTGTGAATCGACTATATCTATATTTCCTGAAATCAAGCCTGTTTTAGCAGTTGATGCACCACTCACAAACTTGAAGTATAACTCATCTAGAAGCGGTTGATTGCCACCTGATACAATAGAATCATCCCAAAAAGGATTTGGAACCATTTTTGCAGTATTATTAGCTGCTCCAAAAGTGTCTAACATAAAAGGACCACAAGACTTAACCAAAGAATCTTGAGCATTTCCTGTAAGTGGGATATCAATGAAAATGCTATAACCAAAAGAGGAAATTAATGGCTCAACTTCACTTTTGTCAATAATTTCAAATGACATTATACTAGGTGCAAATGGATTTATTGTTGTAAAATTAAAGTTGATAGTATGAGAATCAACTGCTTGTATAGAATTATTATCGTAAAACCAAGTTGAAACTTGAGAATATCTACTTGATCCAACAGCAGGGGTAGTGTGCAATTCATATGTGTAATCTATATCTTCTGCTAGTAAAGGACTTCCATCACTGAACTTAGCATTAGGATCTAAGTTTACTGTAAAATTCAAACCATCAGAACTTATCTCATAGTCAACTGCCAAATATGTTTCCCATTGATGAGTATTCAAATTTCTTCGAAAGAGCGAACCATAAATCGTCTGCATCCATAGGTTATCATAGTATGATTCCAAAACGAATGAATTCCATTCTTTTAGGTCCCCAGCCATTGCATATCTAATCACATGATCTTCAGGATCATCCCAAATTTCTGAGTGTAAACTTGATTCAAAAGATAAGTTAGTATCCACACCTACAATAGTGTCTTTAAAACCATACAAAAATTTTGGATATACCAATGTTATTGAAGGTAAATCTTCATAGAGAATGTTTTGCATTTTGTGTGACATCTCATTTTGTAATGTTTGATTATGAGTAGAAAGATACTGCCATAATTTGTCATCATAATTAGGATTCTGGTATTGATAGAAGTTATAACCAAATGGTGGCAAACTTGGTATGTCATATAAACCAAAAGGATCCCAATCAAAACTCCATGTCCATTCACAGAAATACACATCATATCCTCCTTCATCGTAAGTAGGAATGTAATCATAATCAATAAGAGGATATGCCCATAATTGACTTGCAGGTGGATATCCATATCCTGTCGATTCTGTAAATGTCTCTATACCTATTCTATGTAATTGATTCTCTACAAGAAGAGTCCATTGATTTTGAGCAGCACTTATATTAGGAGATAAAAGATTAATCAAAAATAATGGCTCATATTGTGGTTCTCCTGCACCTATAGCACATGAAGAAGAATTCAATAGCATTAAACTTAAGAAAAAAACTAATCCCGCTCTCTTCATTTCCTTCAACTAAAATATATTGATTAGAAAACTTATATCTTTTTGGTTGACGTGGAAAAAAGTTCTTAAGTGTCTCAAATTTGAAGTTCTTAATGCTTAAATCTTTTCAGAATAATCCTTTGAGATCCGAACTCTTCAAAATCATCCTTTTTATTTCCATAATTCTCATTGGTGGAATCATCCTTGGAATACTTGTTCCTCTATATGAAAAGATTGATTGGCTGGATTTTCTTTTTTATTCCATTGTCGGTTTACTTATCATTCTTTATCTTTCAATTAGTCTATACATCAAAAAGAAGAAACTAGCTGAAATACATGCAGTGTTGCAAGAACAAGAAAATACTCCAACAACAGCTTCTGCTTCTAATTTAAATAGACAACAAAAAGCTGGTGTTAAAGTTGACGAAACAGCTGCCGCTTACTGTCCTATGTGTAAGAATAGCTTTGGAAAAACATACCAATTTTGTCCAAACTGTGGATATTGTGGGATAATTAAAAAGTTAAAATAAATTCTTCACTTTTCTTCAAGTTCATTAATCGCATTATTTGACCATTTCATAACAGCTTTTGAAACTTCAATACCAATTTTAATTGTCTGTAAGACATACTTGTGATCTATATCTTGATCAATAATTGGTTCTAATTCTTTTACAAATCCTTCAAGAGTTTGTTTGCTCCCTTGCAAATATTTTAAAAATGAGTACTAGTGTAAAGTAAAACTAGATTAAAGGTGAAAAAATTGGTAACAATCTCAGATAAATCTCTTAAAATGAAAGAGATAAAGAAACACCCAAAACGTCAAGGTCTTAGAAGAACACTTGTGTTTATTTCCGCTCTCCTTTTCCCTGTAGTATTCTATTATCTCTCTCCCATGGTTCCTCTTCAAGGAGGAGCTGAACCTACTGGAGGAGTAATATCTGGAAGTCTTATCGTTTTTGCAGGATTGTTTGTATTATCTCTCTTTCTGGGAAGAGCTTATTGTGGTTGGGTATGTCCAGTTGGTGGTATGCAAGAAGTAGTAATA
>JAGLXK010000397.1 GCA_023132955.1 Candidatus Heimdallarchaeota archaeon | reverse complement strand
ATAGTTAATGAAAAATAATATTTCTAAAATAAACTCTATTGTTTTTTCTAAATTGTAAAAATCAACCGCGCGATTGATGCTCAGAAAATCTTACCACACAAAAAATAATTTACGTGGTAAGATAAACCAAAACTTGTTTGGTTTTGCTGGGGGTAAAAAAACAAAAAAAGAGGAACTAGTGAAAACTAGTTCGGTTTAAAATTTCTCTTACGGATTCTAGTAACTACAAACACTAAAACAAAAGCAGCAAGTATCAAACCTGAAATAATGCTAAATTCCCTCAGATGAGGAACTTTATACTCGACATATTCACAATTCGAATGAATGCTGTTTCTTACTCCGTCATTAGCTACAATCACATAGAAGTAGTATCCTTCTGAGGGGAGAGTATCTATATAAGAATTTGAGCTAACAGTAACAAGTGAAGTTAACCCTTCTACAGACCAGATATAGGATACAGATCTGTAGATGTAATATTCAATTGCCCCATCAATACTATCCCATACCAAAGAAATACTGCTTGAATCTGTAGGATTAGGTAAAATAGGAGCTATTTCTGGAGCTTTAAGGTCAAGAAACTTCACTTCGACATATTGACAATTAGAATGAGAACTGTTCCCTACAAGGCTTTCAGCAACCACAACATAGTAATATATTCCTTCAGAAGGTACAGAATCAACATATTCGCTTAAGGCAACAGTAGCAATAGGTTCGAGACCGTCTACAGACCAGATATAAGAGGTGGAACGATAAACATGGTAAGAGGTTGCTCTAAGTACATTATTCCAATCTAGATTCACAGTAGTAAGTTCTGTAGGATTCGGGACAATGAAAGCTAGTTCAGGAGCAGCAGGAGGATCTGTGAAAAGTTTATAGAAGATATCCGAGTCTGTTCCAGCTCCAGAATAATTAGTAACATCTTCCCACGCGATATGCACTTTCCCTAAGGTGTCGACAGCAAGCGAAGGATTATAAGAATTAGCTGTACTTTCGGTGGAAACGACTTCTGTTGTGGTCCATGAAAAGAATGAAGCGTCCCATTGTTTGTAGAATATATCAGTGTCTGTTCCAGCACCAGCATAATCAGTATAATCTTCCCACGCTATATGAAAAGTACCAGCAGAATCAACTGCAAGAGAAGGATACTTTGAAGTACTTGTACTCTCGGTAGAAACAACTTCTGTAGTAGCCCATGAGGAGGAAGAAGCGTCCCAGCGTTTGTAGAAAATATCCACATCTGATCCACTCCCAGCATAACTAGATTGTTCATGCCATGCTATAAGGACGTTACCCGCTGAATCGACAGCAAGAGAAGGAGGATAAGATCTACTTGTACTTTCTGTGGAAACAACCTCTGTAAGGGTCCAAGAGGAGGAAGAAGCGTCCCAACGTTTATAAAAGATATCCCTATCTATTCCACTCCCAGCATAATCAGTAAAATCTTCCCATGCTATATGGACATTCCCAGTAGAATCGACAGCAAGAGAAGAGACGGCAGAACTACCTGTACTCTCTGTGGAGACAACTTCTGTAGTGGTCCATGAGGAGGTAGAAGCGTCCCATCGTTTGTAGAAAATATCAGTGTCTGTTCCAGCACCCGCATAATCAGTATTTTCATGCCATGCTATATGGATATTACCGGCATAATCAGAAACAAGAGAAGGATCGTAAGCATGTTCTGTACTTATTGTGAAGACGACCTCTGTAAGGGTCCAAGAGGAGGAAGAAGCGTCCCAACGTTTATAAAAGATATCCCTATCTGTTCCACTCCCAGCATAATCAGTCAAATCTTCCCATGCTATATGAACATTCCCAGTAGAATCGACAGCAATAGAAGGATCATAAGAATCTGCTACACTCTCGGTAGAGACAACAACAGTGGTATTCCAAGACTCACTCGTAGCATTCCAGAACTTATAGAAAATATCTAATTCACCTCCAGCACCAGCATAATCAGTTACATCGCTCCACGCTATATGAACATCCCCTGCAGAATCCACAACAAGAGAAGGAACATATGAACTACCTGTACTTTCTGTGGACACCACTTCGGTAGTAGTCCATTTCCAATCAGATCTATCAAAGGAATCTGTGTAGTATTGATTATCTTTTTCCTCTACTAGAGCTTCTGTGCTAACTAAACTAAGAGAAGAAGTACTTACTAAAAAACCAATAATGAGAACACTTAAACTCATAGAGAGTTTCTTTTTTTTCTTTTTCATAATTTCAACCTTTTTTGAATTTTTCATCTCGTTTGTTCTAAACGAGATTTTTCAAGTTGTGAACAATAGGTGTGAAAAATAAAAATGTTTTCCTTGAAAGAGGTGTAAAATTAGAATAAATTAATATATTTCAAAGCGTATAATTTGATGATTCCATGATTGTTGATCAAAAGCGTCTACAAAATGCATGTA
>JAGLXK010000396.1 GCA_023132955.1 Candidatus Heimdallarchaeota archaeon | reverse complement strand
AGTTTTCATATGAGTATGACGCTTCGAGATGTGTCAAGTCAGAGTCTTTCAGGAGATCTCAAAAATGTTTTTCATGCACTGATAATCGGAATAGCTCCTCTAATGAACATAGTTGTTGTCATTTTGCTTATCCAATTTCATCCTGATTTAATAGCATTCTTTAACTGGATTAATTTTCCCGTTGGTAGATGGCTAATAGTTTATCTCATAATCTGCTTTTGCTTTTTTGCTCTTCCAGATTTTGCTGATTTGCTCCTTCCTTTTACCACTGCGACCGCTAAGCATGCAGAGTTTATCTTCCTCTTTTTAGTAGGATTTTTCTGCTTCATTGTAGCTATCGGAGTCTGGGGTTATTTCCTCCCCCTGATCAACTTCCTTCTTTATTGCATTGCTCTTATTTACTTAGCTGAGAAAGAAGTTTTCAATCGTAAAATCAAACCTTTCAAGAAGGGCTTTGAACCTGTTCCCAAAGAAACCACTGAACCAGAGCAGATTGAAATATGACAGACAAAACTTTTTATCTGGTAATTTGTCTTTTTTCTTACTTTACTTAGAATGGAAAGTGTTGAAATGAAGTTACCTTATACCTTCGAATCTTCTGTAACCTCTGCTAATCGAATCACTATTCCTACCATGCTTACTTACATAGAATCTGGTGACAGAATTGAAGGTTATATTCAACTTCTAACTGATGATAAAACTTACCCTTTTGACAAGAAGCTTTCTTCTTCTAGACACATAACCATAGGTCACATCAAATCTTTCCTTCCTGGTAAACAACTTCCTTCTCGTCTTCGAGTTACTATTCAGAAAATCCATAAATCCATCTCTGAAGCTTTAGAATTCAATCTTGTTAGTTATCGAGACATTAGAGGAAATTACACTATGAATTATTCTACTATCAAACCTTTAGCTTCTGAGCAGTTACTGTTGGACAATTTCACTCAAGATTTCTTCGTTGCTTTCTTTGCTAATACTGAAGCTGAGATTAGTCAATTCCTCGAACCATTTTATGTTGAAGATACTAAGAAATGGGTCTCTCCTGTTAACTTACTCATAGATGACGAGTTTGGTGCAAAAACCCCCGTGTTATTATTCCTTGTTCTTTCTCAAGATTATTACCAGAAATTTAATGACAGTTTTTCTAAAATTGAGCTCTTAATTCAGAGATTAAGTAATTGGATCTATGAACTTGATGACTTTAATATGGAAACACTCTCTAAATTGTCTTCACAGCTTCAAGACATAATTGAACATAATAAGGAACCCGACTATTTTGATATGAAAGCAATTCTTTCTTTACCAGACCTTCGGAGGGAAATTGTTCTGATAGTTCTGAAAGAACATTGTAATGGAGGAATTACCTTAAATACACTCGTAACCCAAGTTAAAGAGACTGAACAGAAGGTTTCTGTTGAAATTGATGAGCTAGTTAAGGATGGAATTCTAAGACAATTTGAAGATAGGGATTCTACAATTGTTGACACTCTTTGGAAAATCTGAATTAAGGAATTATTTCAGTTGTATTGTTGTATTTTGGATAGTCAAAATCTACTCGTTTTACTATTTCCTTCTGAATTAGATTTTCGACTCTCGGTTTGATAGATTGGAGCTCTCTTATTAGATGCTTAACCGTCCCACAAACTAAATCAAACCCTTTTTCGCCCCAGAGTTGAGTTTTTTCAGCAAAAAGGCATCTTCCACCACATATATTGTAAACCTCGCATTCTAGACAGGTTTTGCCCACTCCAATAACATTCTCTAGCTCAGATGGGCTATTTTTCTCTATATCTCCTACAATTGAGAACTCGTATTCAGGGGGAAGAGGACAAAAAGATATCTTACCATCTGTTCTAATTGAGAAACTTCTCAATCCTGCTTCACAAGGCAGATCTGTTG
>JAGLXK010000395.1 GCA_023132955.1 Candidatus Heimdallarchaeota archaeon | reverse complement strand
AGCCCTCATGTAATTTATTCACAGTCTGTATTTCACAGTTAATTGCATCTCCAATATTGTGAATAGCTTCTTGTTCGAACAAAAGTTTTGCATTCTTTCCTCCAACAAAAACTGGGGCATAAAAAATGTGCATGATGTCCACCAATCTATTGGTTAAGAACTGTGTAATCACAGTTGAACCTCCTTCTACCAACAACTTGTTAACCCCAAGTTGAGTTTTCAAGATTTTCAACACATTATCCAAATTCAGATATCTTTTATTTTTTTCGAATTCCACGGAAACTACTTTTGCCCCGAGTTTTCTAATCTCATCTTGTTTACTTGCTGAACATTCCTTGGATGTAATAATAATTGAGGGTAATCTTTCTTGGTCTTGAAGAACTTTTGCTGTCAACGGAATTCTGCACCTAGTATCCAAAATTGTCCTTAATGGAGCTGGTTCTTTAGGTTTGATATATCTAACAGATAACAAAGGGTCATCCTTGAGAATTGTATTTACACCAACAAGTATTGCATCAACAGAGTTTCTTAATTCATGCACTCTTACCCAATCTTCAGTGGTTGATAAAATCAGAGCCCCTTCACTGGAAGCAATTGCACCATCTAAAGAACTAGCAACATTTACAATTACTTCAGGTTTTTCCACTTTATCACCTTTCCTTTATACATTTGAAGACGTATATCTGATTGGTCTGCTCGCATAGTAATTGCAGAATAAACATCTTTAGAGAATTTTAGGTTGTTACTTTCTAAATCTATTGCTAAAAGGTCTCCACTATAACCAACTTCAATTTGACCAATTTTCTTTTTAACTATTAAACCAGGATTAACTGTTACTGATTTTAAAACTTCCTTTGGTGAAAGATTTTGGTTATTACTTCGGGCATTATAAAGCGTGAAAGCCATGAGTCTAAATGGATCAGGATTACAGAAAAGTACATTATCGGTTCCAAGACCAAGCAGAATTTCATTTTTTGATATAAGTTCCAAAGGTGGAAACTTCAATCCATTATACAAACTTGATATAGGACAACAAATAATGCTAATTTTGTTTTTACTTAGAAGTTTAAGTTCTTCTTCCTTTGAATAAGTTGCATGAACAATATAGTCAAAAGAATCGCAGTTTCCAATGAATTCTATATC
>JAGLXK010000394.1 GCA_023132955.1 Candidatus Heimdallarchaeota archaeon | reverse complement strand
CTTGTTATTTCAGAGGTTATAGTATATTGACTGACATTCCAAGGGATGACAATCAATAAATGGGTTGGTGCTTTTCTAGCTTCTTTAACTATAATTGCTGTTACTTCTCTATCAAAAAGCTGAGAAGAAAAGTCAAGTGCATTTCCAATTGTTGCAGAAGATCCGATAAATTGGATTTTATTAGATACAAGTCGTTGAAGTCGTTTTAAAATGAAATAGAGATTAGTTCCGAAAGCACCTATTGCGACATGAATTTCATCAATAATTATGAATTTGAGATTTCTAATTATTGAAACAAAAGGTAAATTTCTCATATGATAATGTAGCATATCAGGATTTGTGATAAGAATATCAGGAGGAGATTCAAGTATCTTTTCTCTCTTTGTTTTAGGAGTATCACCGTCATATACTTCGCAAGTAATTCCTAAAGTATCTCCATATTTCTTGATTTTCTTCTCTTGATCTTTGGCTAGAGCTTTTGTTGGATATATGATAAGAGCAGATAAACCTCTTCTCTGGAGTGGATGGGAAGCTTCATTCCAAATTTGTGTTAAAACTGGTAATATAAAAGCTTCAGTTTTTCCTGTCCCTGTGGGGGCTACAATAACAATGTCCGCTCCTTTGTCAATTAAATTAAAAGCTTCTTGTTGAAATTCATATAGAAAGGGCAGATTATTTTTACTTAGAAAGGAACTCAATTTTTCTGGAAATTGTATCTTTGTTGAGCTTTGTTTGGGGGATTTTTGTTCCAGAAAGCCATAGTAAATTAACTCAATATCGGGGTTGTTAATTATGTTCTTAATTGCGTAAGGTATTTTTTGTGGATCATATCCTCCATCTTGTATTAGTTTTCTCTTCTCCTCCTTTGTTTTCCTTGGAACAGGGAAGAGATTTTCCTCTTTTTTCTTTTTTAATTGCTTTGCTAATTCACGTCGAGATTGCTTAGAATCTACTAATTGTTTGTATGCTTCAGTTTTATCAGCAACAAAAATTGTTTCTTTAAGACCGCAAAAACTACATTGAAACAGAAAGGAACTTGATTGTTTTGTTACATTCAAATC